>JAJYIO010000200.1 GCA_021790035.1 bacterium
CCAGCTCTCCGTTTTCGCGGTAGTGCAGGAAATCTCGGGCCACGAGCTCGGAGGTGAGGGCCTCGACGTCTCCTGGGACCATCTCGGCCAGCAACTCGAGGCTGAAGTTGCGCCCGACGACCGATGCCACCTGGATGAGGCTGCGCAAACGGTGCGGCAAGGCGTCGAGCCGGGCGGAGACGACCCCCTTGATCGAGGTCGGAAGGTCGGCGTCGTCGGGTTGTCGCGTCACCTCCCAGTGGGTCGGCGTGCGGCGGAGGAGCTTGCTGTCGACCAGTCCCTTGACCAGTTCCCAGAGGAACAGCGGATTGCCCTCGCTGCGGCCGAGCACGTGATCGGCCAGGCGTACGATGTCTTCGGGCCAGAGCGTGGGCGAGGCTGGCAATCCGAGGGCGACGGCCAGCAGGGCCCGCTGATCGCCCGGTGGCAGCGGGCCCAGGACGATCTGCGTCAGATCGACCTTGCTGGCCCACTCGGACGTACCCTGGTCGTTGCGGGGGCGGGCCTGGTAGAAGATCAGCGCGGGCAGCGGCTCGTGCTGATCCGCGAGGCGATCGATGAAGGAGTTGAGCCACTCGAGCGAGCCCAGATCGGCCCAGTGCAGGTCGTCGATCGACAAGACGAGCGGCTGGCGTCTGGCGTCTGCCACCAGCAGGTCGGCCAGGGCGGAAAACCCGGCGTCCCGGCGCTGGCGGGCAGTTCCCTCGGAAGCCGCGTGATCGCCTGCGAGCCCGAGGAGGCTGGCGATCAGCTCGGCGGCGGCCGCTGCATCCGGGTAGCCGGCCTGCAAGGCCTTCTTGTGCAGGGCGTTCTGGATGCGATCCGCATCGGCCGTGCTGCCGATGTCGAGCCACTCCTGCACGAGCGCGGATACCATGTGCAGGGCATGCTGGCGACCGTAGGACGGACACCGCACGCGAAGAATCCGCCCCTCGCCCCGACGGCGGATCCGGTCGAGGAACTCCCTGGCCAGGCGGCTCTTTCCGATGCCGGCCTCCCCGACCAGGCCCACGACCTGGACGGTGCCGCCGCGCAGGTTGTCCAGGCAGGCCAGCAGGCGGGTCAGCTCGCTTTGCCGACCGACCATCGGAGCGCGCTCGCGGAACTCGCCGCGGGGAATCGGACGCACGCTGACGGGTCGATAGGCGGGGACCGGCGCGGGTAATCCCTTCAAGGTCAGGGTTCCGACCAGATCGTACTCGAAACGTTCCTTGGTCACCTTGTACGTGGCCTCGCCGACGTAGACCATCTGGGGCGGCGCGGCGGTCTCGAGGCGTTGCGCGAGGTTCACGGCATCGCCCATGACCGTGTAGTCTCGCTTGGCGCCGCTGCCCACGGCGCCCGCCACGACCAGGCCCGTGTTGATGCCGATGCGGACGGCCAGCTGGATGCCCGTCTGGGCCTCGAGCTGGGCCGCGAACGCCCGGGCGGCGCCTTGCATCTCGAGCCCCGCTCGCACCGCCCGTTCTGGATCGTCCTCGTGGGCGATCGGTGCCCCGAACAGCGCCATGAGCGCATCTCCCATGTACTTGTCCACGACGCCGCCACAGCGGTACACGGGCTCGCTCAGGGCGCTGAAGAAGGCGTTCAGGATCTCGGTCACGCGCTCCGGGTCGAGTCGGTTCGACAGCGCGGTGAAGCCCTCGACGTCTGCGAAGAGGACCGTGACGACGCGACGATCCGAGGCCGGCAGTTCGAGCTGGGTCGCGCCGGTCAGGCGAGCCCCGCAGGTCAGGCAGTAGGCCCGGTGGTCGGCAACGCTGGCCAGGCAATCCGGACAGGATTCCTGCACCCGCTTGCCGCACGTGCCGCAGAAGCGGGCCGTCAGAGGCAGGTTGGCCTGGCACTCGATGCAGGTCATGCGGCCGATTATAGGCGAGCATGCCGGGACGCCGACGACAGAAAAGATGGTGCGCGGTGCCCAATTTCCGGACTTCAGGCGCAGGTTCGAGCCGCCCGCGCGTGGAGCGGGCCCGGCGGCCAGCTGCTGCTTATCGGCTGGCCGCTGCCATCTGGACCATGCGCCGGACCCGGGCGACGTCCACGCGACCGTCGTCGCCATGCAAGGCCGTCGCCACGATCGCCGCGTCGGCGAGGCCCGCGAAGTCGCCCATCGTCTGCTCGCGCAACCCCGAGCCCACGACGAGCGGCGCGCCCGGGACTGCCCGGCGGACCCGGCGAAAATCCTCGGGATCGGCGGCCTTGCCGGTTCCCGCGCCCGACAGGATGAGGGCCGAAGCTCCCCCCCGCTCGAAGGCGTCGGCGGCCTGATCCTCGAGTCGCTGGGCTCCGAGCGGAGCCGCATGCTTGACCATGACGTCGCTCCAGACGGCGATGTCGGAGCCGAGCATCCGGCGGTCGAGCGCCAGGTTCCAGGCCAGGCCCTGGAGAATTCCCTGGTCGGTCACCATGGCGCTGACCAGGACGTTGACCCGGATGAAGTCGGCACCCACCGCCGTGGCGATCGCCAGCGCCGAGTGAGCGTCGTTGCGTAGCACGTTGATGCCGAGCGGGAGCCCCCCGAACCGCTCCCTGACCGCCAGCGCCACGACCGTGAGGGCAGCCACCGTCGCCGGTGGAGCGGCGCCGGGGCAAAAGGGGCGATCCCCGAAATTCTCGACGATGAGGGCGTCAACGCCCCCGCTGGCATAGGCCTCGGCGTCGAAGAGGGCTCGGTCCCTGACTGCGGCCAGATCGCCGGCCCACTCGGGGGAGCCGGGCAAGGCCAGGAGGTGCAAGACGCCCACGAGGCCGCGGGGCGATCGGGGATCAAATGTTGACATGTTGCTCACTGGTAAAGGTGTACAAGGAGGGCAAGACAGGGGCGGCCATGGGAGCGTCAGCTGGGATCATGGGCCTCGGGCGCACGACGCGCCTCGAGCGGCACCACCCGAGAAGCCGGGATGCGCCGGACCCGCTCATCTGCTTCGAGCTCGACCCGCAAAGCCTCGTTGAAGTAGTCGTGCCCGACGACCCTGGCCGGGCCTTCCGGCGTCCGCACCCCGGTGCCCACGACCGGAAGCTCTCGCTTGATGGAAAGAACCATGTCGTGCTCGTAGGTGAGGCAGCACTTGAGCCGTCCGCACATCCCTGACAGCTTGGTCGGGTGCAGCGGGAGCGCCTGGTCCTTGGCAAGCTTGATGGTGATCGGCATGAACTCCTTGAGGAAGGTCGCGCAGCACAGCTCCTGGCCGCAGGCCCCGGCGCCACCGAGCAGCTTGGTCTCGTCGCGGACGCCGATCTGGCGCAGATCGATGCGGGTCCGGCGGAACGTGCCGGTGAGATCCTTGAGCAGCTCCCGAAAGTCGACGCGATGCTCCGCGGTGTAGTAGAAGGTCAAGCGGGCAAAGTCGAAGGTGTACGACGTCTGCACGAGCCGCATCTCGAGACCGCGCCGGGAAATCCTGTCAACGCAGGCGGCGTGGGCGCGCACCTCCTCCTTCCACTTGGTCTCCATCTGGCTCATGTCGGAAACCGTGGCGCGCCGGATCAGCTTGACCGAGGCGCCGTCGGGGCGCTGGGCCGCCAGGTGCTCGGCGACGAGGACGACCGGGGCGCAGTCGAGGCCGCGCTCGCTCTGGAAGACGACGAAATCCCCGCGGCTCAGCGTCTCATCCGCCGGATCGAGAAAACGGAGGGCGCCCAGGCGCTGCCGGATGGCTGGCCTCGACATCTAGCCGCCGCTCCGTTGGCTAGCGGAACGGCGTGCCGCCAGATCGCACGCCAGACCCGTCCAGGCCAGGCGGGCATTGCCCGCGGCCAGCAAGTGCCGGCGGGTCGCCTCCACGCGATCCATGACCTTGGCCCAGTACGTCCGAGAATCCGGAAGCTCGCCGAGGTGCACGGCCACCTCGGGGCGGCCCAGCCAGTCGCGGCGGCCCGTCTGCAGCCAGAGCCGGACGTCGCGGAGCTGGTCGGTGACGTCCTCTAGCACCTCGAGTTGCTCCTCGAGGGGAAGATTGGCCAGAGCCTCGGCTTCTGCCAGGGCCTCCACGACGTCGTCGCTCTCCAGCAGGCGGGTGGCGGGAAGATCCCGCTTGGTGGCCAGGATCAGGGCTCGTCCGGGTCTGCCACCGGATCGAAAAGCGGCGTAGCGAGCACGATCCGGGTCGATGCCTTTGGTTCGGGTGAGCCAGGCCGCGATGGCCTCGGACGGCACCAGGGAGAAGGGGATGCGCTGGCAACGTGACACGAGTGTCGGTAGCAGATCCGAGACGGTCTTTGCAAGCAGGAGGAGAATCGTCCGGTCGGGCGGTTCCTCCAGCGTCTTGAGGAGGGCATTGGCGGAAGGTGGGTTGAGCGTGTCAGCATCCAGGACGTGGATCTGGCGCCAGGCGCGGTAAGGGGCGAGATCCGCCTGGCGGATGAGCTCGCGGACCTGGTCGATGGTGGTGTTCTTGCCGTCGGGCGCCCAGACGTGCCGGTCGGGATGGTTGCCGCTGGCCACCGTGCGGCACTCGGCGCACGAACCGCAGCCCGTCCGGTGCTCGCAGAACAGCGCCTGGATCCAGGCCTCGGCACACGTGGCCTTGCCCGATCCGGTGGGCCCGACGAACAGGTAGGCGTGGCTCGGCCGGGCCAGTGCTCGCTCGAGCAGAGCGAGCGCTCGGTCCTGTCCGAGGATCAAAGCAAAGGCCGCGACGGCAGGGACTGTGCTCAAGGCGCGCCCCCGGCGCTATACCTCTCGGTAGAACTGCATGCCGCCACCCGGCGTGGCATAGCAGATCACCCGGCGCCCACCATCCTTGCGAGCCAGCTCGATGCGGCGGGTCGCAAGCTGCACCAGGGCCCGGGGAGAGGTGGTCTCGATGGTGGACGAGACGCCTGCCAGGGGCTCGAGAGCCGGAGAAATGGTGAGGACCCGCTTGGCAAAACGCTTGAGGACCTCCACCGCGGCCTCGGCCGATGTCGAGGGGAAGTAAAACAGCAGATCGTAGCCATCCCAGCGAACTGCCCAGTCCGTCTGACGGACGACCTGCCGGACGGCCTGGCCGACCTGCGCGAAGATCTTGTTGGCCTCTTCGGGCGCCATCGTGCGGGCGAGCGCCGCGAAGTTGTCGAGCGCGACGATCGCCACCGACCCGGTTTCCTTGGACCGGACCAGGCGCTCGCACTCTTCCCGGAACCGCTCGTTGAAGTAGACGCGATTCCACAGACCCGTCATCTTGTCGGTGGAGGTGCGCTTGTTGACCTCCTCCTCTAGCTTGTAGGCGTGAGCGATGAGGCCGATCGGCGTGGCCAGGATGCGCGCAATGCTCTGCAGGTACTCGGGATCCTGGCCGCTGACCAGCAAGAGACCGTAATTCTGGCGGTTGGCCACGAGGCCGACTCGAAACGCGCCCGGGATCTCCGCCACCGGCTGAAAGTCGTGCTCGGGCAGGTAGTCCTCGATCTCCTTGGTCGACGTGAGAGCCTCGAAGGTCTTCTCGGCGTCGGGGGTCAGCGGAACGAGCCCTTCGGGCGCCGGCCACCAGGCGGCAGCCTGCACGCCGGGCGCCTGCTCCCGCAGCGCATCCTTGATGCTCCCGTACGTATATTCCCAGTTGGTGCTCGGGGCGATCTTGCGGCCGATGGCCACCAGGTCGGCCTTCCCCGAAGCGACGATTTCCTCTGCCTGTTTGGGTGCCGTGATCAAGCCGACGGCCGCGGTGCAGATGTCAGCTTCCCGGCGGACCTGCTCGGCAAACTGCACCTGGTAGCCGGGCGAA
>JAJYIO010000201.1 GCA_021790035.1 bacterium
CGACCATGGACATCTGGGGTCAGGTGTTCCGGGCCGACGGAGACCGCGGCTTCAACTGGACGAGCTACCCGCCGTCTCCCGGTCCGGTCGCCCAGCCGCGCATGGCCTACATCTGGGAGGAGCAGCCCAACAGCACCCCGGCCTCGTACGACTACTACTTCCTCGGCGTCGGTGGCAAGTGGCTCAGCGAGTACGCTTCGGGAACTCCGCCGCCCAGCGAGGCCGGCTGGACGATCGACCGCTATCCTTTCTGTTACTCCTGCGCCGAGAGCTTCAGCGCTGCGGGCGCATCTCCGGGCCCGGCGGGTCCCTCGTACAACATCGATCCCGAAGGCAGCTTCTCGGCCATCGTCGGGGCCGACGGCACGTTCGGCCTCCTGGCCGCCAGCTACGACGCCACCCAGCCCTTGAATGCGCCTGACGGGACGTACCTCCGGTGGACGGGACCGATCGCCGACGCCACCTACTCGGCCGCCTGGTGCCCGCTGAACGATCGCCCGAGCCTGCCCTTCGTGGCCACCCCTTCCCTCTTCCGGTAGCTGCGGCGGGAGCCCAGGACCATCCTTCCCCTCTACGACACCGCTCCCGCCGAGCGCAAGCCCATCGTCAACACCCTGCTCATCGCGGCCAACCTCGCGATTTTCTTCCTCGAACTGAGCTGGGGCCCACACCTCTATCCAGAGATCCGGACCTGGGCGATGGTGCCCCGGGCCGTGGTCGCCGCGTACCGGGCCATCCCGGAGCGCGGCCTCTCGTGGCGCCTGGTCACTCCGGTCACCGCGATGTTCCTCCACGCCGGCTGGCTGCACATCCTTGGCAACATGTGGTTCCTGTACCTCTTCGGCGACAACGTGGAGGGTCGGCTGGGCCACGCACGCTACCTGGCCTTCTACTTCCTGGCCGGCCTGGTCGCGGCCTTCGCGCAGATCGTCTCGGATCCCGCCTCCACGGTGCCGGCACTGGGAGCCTCGGGGGCGATCGCCGGGACGCTGGGCGCCTATTTCGTGATGTTTCCCTACTCCCGCGTGCAGACCCTCGTATTCCTCGGGATCTTCATCACCACCTGGCGCATCAGCGCCCCGTGGTTCCTCGGGCTATGGTTCTTGATCCAGGCCCTCTCCGGGCTCACGAGCTTCAGCCTCCACCATGCGGGCGGCGTGGCCTGGTTCGAGCACGTGGGCGGATTCGCCTGGGGTCTGGTGGTGGGCCTGTTCTTTCGCGAGCCGCCGAGAGGCCTGGCCCGGCGGCGCTGACTTCTCCGGGCCGAGTCCCCCTGCGCGGACGCGATGCTGCGCAACCGGGCCCCTTTTGACTGCGGGTCAGGTACCGGCAGGCGTCGTCGAGGGCGGCGGCGGAGCGAGGTCGACGACCTCGTACGCCGAGAGGCCCTGGCCCGTGTTCCCGCCGTCGATCACGACGTTCCAGGTATACCGGTCGGAGTTGACGTTCTGCCGGAGCAGGGCCGAGGGATCGCTCGACCAGGGTAGCTGGATGACTGGCGAACCCGAGGCGCTGTCGTTCTCGAAGATCTGGAGCCGGTAGCGCTGCCCCTGGGGATCGGTGGACCAGTGAAAGGGCAGGGGCACCGTGGTCGAGACGTAGTGATCCCCGACCTCCTGCGGATAGATGAGGCCATCATAGGAGACATCGAAGGCCGGGAAGCTGGTGCCAGCGCTGTTGCTCACCGTCCCGGGCAGGGTGTACCAGCTCGCCACCTCGCCGCTGGGCATCGCCACCCCGCCGCCATCGTGGACCGCAACGGGCAGGAACAGGACCCGGTACGTGCCTGCCGTCAGCCCCTGGAACACGTAATCGCCGTTGGCGTCCGTCGAGGCCGTCAGCGAGCTGCCGTTCGATCCCGTGACCGCGGTGAATGTACCGCTCTCCTGGACGAGCAGCGAGACGGTCTCTCCCTGGGCCGGCCGACCCTCGTAGAGAATCTGGCCCGTGATGGTACCCGCTGCCGCCGTCTGCAGCCCCGGACAGCCCGCGGTGAGCGCAGCAGCCAGCACCAGCGCCCAGGCGCTCGGGCGAATCCAGACGCCGGAAGCGCGGGCGGAGCGACCCGCCGCATGCGCGGGGTGGGGGAGGATCGGCCGCGTGGCGCGCAGGCGCGCAGACGGCCCGCCGGAGCTCGGATCAGAAGTCGAGGGACGAGCTGATGGCATAGGCCCAGCCATCGTAGGTCGCTCCGAAGAGGACGTCCTGCTGGAGATCGGCCTCGAGCGTCAAGTTGGGCAGGATCGGGTTGTCGATGACCGACTGGAGCGTCCAGCCGGCGTAGTGGCCCAGGAGCGAGCCCTCACCGGTCTTGCCGGCCTTGCTGGCGAGCGTGATGGGCTCGGTGAGGGCGGCCAGGAGCGTCGGGATGTGGGGAGCGAGCGAGGGGATGAACACGTAGGCCGAGGGCTGGACCTCCTCGTCCGATGCCTGGTTGGACGGACTCTGGCTGTAGCCCGCGCCGGCGGCGACCTCGATCGCAGGCAGGGTCTTGTTGAGCACCTGGAGGTTGAGAACGCCCTGGGCAGAAGCCAGCGGCTGGTAGGTATCCTGGAGGAACCGCCCGGAGCCGGTGATGCCGAACTGGAACATCAAGGCCTCGAGGTCACTGCCCAGATCCAGGCTGGCCGCGACGTCGTAGGCGCGGGCGCCGGCCACCTGGACGTTGCCGAAGCTGTCGTGATCCACGTCTCCGAGGATGTTGACGTCTCCCCACTTGCCCTCGTAGCCGCCATAGCCCTCGACGAACTGCGGCGTGATGGCCGCCGCTGCGGAGAACCCGCGGGTCTCGAGCTTGCCGGCCAGGGCCTCGTCCCGCGATCCCCGCACGGGGTTGGCACCCGGGCCGTTGAGGCCACTGCCGATGATGCCGTCGCCCCAGTGGCCGGCAAAGCCCTTGAGGTTCATCAGGCCGCCCAGGGAGATCGACCCGAGTTCGACCCTGGTCGCGAGGCCGCCCTTGTATTTGGACGTGATACCGGCTGAACCGCTCAGGCCCACGCTGCCCGTGGGGTTCTTGCCACCGCCGGCGATCGGGGGGGGCGGGCTGAGATTGGGATCCGTGGGGGCGTAGGCCCCGTGGAACGCGAACGATGCCGAGACGTCGTCACTGATACGCCCCATGACGGCCAGGCGCGTGGAGGAGACCCAGAAGGGAAAGAGGCCGCTCTGTGGGTCCTGCTCGATGGTGGTGCCGACGTCGCCGGACAGCCGGGAATTGGGATAGGCCGTCGCCGGCTTGGGCAGGTTGACCGGGAGGGCCACGCCTGCAGCAGGCGCCGCAGCGCCCGACGCGGGGCCCGCCAGACCGAGCTTCTGCTTGATGAGGTTGATGTCGTCGTGGTCCTTCTGGAGCTCGGTGAGCTCGGCGTTGAACTCCTGGGCCAGGCGGTTGACCAGGTCCTGGTCCGCGGCGTTGACGTGCGACGGGCCCAGGGCCTGCATGCGGTCCATCACGCGGGCGAGGATCGCAGCTAGCTGGTAGCGATCGACCAGGGTGTTGCCGCGAAAGGTATGGTCGGGAAAGCCGCCCATGATGTGGTAGCGGTCCATCAGCACCTCGATCGCCGGGTACGCCCAGTTATCGGGGGCGAGGTCGACCATCTCGGCGGCCTTCTGGCCTTGGTTGCTGATGCCGGCGACGGCTCCGCTCGCAGGCACCGCGGCCTGGGCCATGGCGGGCATGGCCAGGGCGCCGCCGACCGCCGAGGTCAGCAGGCAAGCGTGCTTGATGCGGTGTTGAATTCCCAAGGCGATCTTCTCGCTGACGCGGCGCACGCCGGTCGGAGCCAACCCCCGATCGGCTACCGATCCATACCCGCGCCTTGGGGTTCATAACCCGGTTCCCGCCCGGGTTGACCGGCAGCGCCACCGCCGCCGCACACCCCACAGCGGCGGCACGTGGGATACGCCAGGGCCAGTGGAGCCGAGATCGGGCACGGCGGGCTCTGCAGACCCCGACGGGCCCGCTGCGCCTCGTTCGCCAGGAATCGCGGCTCCAGTCCGCTCTGGATGTGAGCCCAGGGCAAGACGGAGTCCGGACCGAGCCCGAACGGCAGGTCCGCCTCCTTGAGGGCGCGCCGGTAAGCCGACAGGTTGCCCCCCGCCGCATACGCCCGCTCGATGACGTCGGCCATGCGGCGATCGCCCCGCGCCAGTCGCTCCTGGATGACGGCCCAGGCCGGCGAGTCGAAACGCGTCCGCACGCCGAGACGCGCCATGGGTCCGCGCAGCCTCGCTAAGACCTTCTCGAAGCGCGCGATGTCGGCCTGGGGTTCGCGCTGGAAGGGGGTGAAGGCCTTGGGCACGAAGGGATGGAGGTCGATGACGAACTGACGCAGGCCCAGCGGCCGGCCCGTCTTGACCGTATCCGCGACGAGTTCGATGGTCGCCTGCACGTCCGTGTCGGTTTCATGGGGGAGCCCGACCATCACGTAGTACTTCAGTCCCTGCATCCCCCCCTCACCGGCCACCTGGACGCAGCGCATCAGCTCCCGATGGGTGAGGTGCTTGTTGATCCGGGACCGCATCGACTCGCTGCCGGCCTCGGGGGCCACCGTCAGGCTCTTGAGGCCGCCATGCCGCAACAGGGCGATGAACTCGGGCGTGACGGCGTCCGCACGGATGCTGCTCAGGTAGAGCCGGACCTCTCGTCTCCGCAGGTGTTCTCCGAGGGCGACCAGGTCCGGGTGATCCGAGACCGAGGCCGACAGCAGGCCGATCTTGCGCGTCCGGAGGAGGCCCTGGTCGACCTGCTGGATCAGCCGGTCCAGCGGGCGATAGCGGACCGGACGGGTGATGAAGCCGGCCATGCAGAACCGGCAGGATCGCGAACAGCCACGGGCGATCTCGACCAGATGGGTGTCGGCGAACTCGGTATGCGGCGTCAGCACGACGCTCTGGGCCGGGTGGCGATCCAGGTCCCGGATCCACAGGCGCTCGATCGATTCCGGGGCCGACAGGCGCGGCTCGAGGCCCGCGAAGGCGCCGCCGGCCAAGTACGTAGGCTCGTAGAGTGCCGGCACGTAGAGGCCCGGGAGCGCTGCCAGGGCCCCGAGGAGCTGCATCCGGTCGCCCCCCCTTCCCCGGGTGCCCGAACGTGCGCGGTGTCCGGCCAGACACGAGAGGATATCGCCGATCACTTCCTCGCCCTCCCCGATGACGATGGCGTCGAAGAACGGCGCCACGGGCTCGGGATTGCCCCAGAGAGCCGGCCCCCCGGCGATGACCAGCGGGTGATCCAGACGGCGATCGGCCGACCTGCGCGGGATCCTGGCGCCGTCGAGCATCGCCAGCACGTTGAGGTAGTCCTGCTCGTAGGAGAGCGAGAAGGCTATGGCGTCGAAATCCCCGAGGCCGCGCCCGCTCTCGAGCGAGACCGGAACGGCCGGTTCTTCGGCATCGGGCAGGAAAACGCGCTCGGCCGCAGCCTCGGTGTGGTCGTGGGCGGCCTTCCAGACCAGCTGGAACCCGAGGTTGCTCATCCCGAGCTGGTAGACGTTGGGGAAGGCGAGCGCGACGCGGACCGCGGCTCGAGGCTTGTCCTGCCACCGGTAGCCATACTCGGCCGCCAGGAGCTCCTGGCGCTTCACTGGAAACTCCCCTTCGGGGCAGGGACTTGCAGGGGGCCTTGCCCCCCGCAAACTACCCCCCGCTGCGGGCAAGCTGCTGCGTAGCCCCGCTCAGCAGGTAGCGTTTCATTCGAGAG
>JAJYIO010000202.1 GCA_021790035.1 bacterium
TCGTCCGGGATGCCTTCATGCCGAAGTCTATGAGGCGTCGGGCGTCGCCCCATAGATTGCGGCTGCCGAGCATGGCCACCGTGAGCCCCGTGCCCTCCGCCTCGGCGACGTAGCAGCGGCCGGCCGCGAAGGTGAAGCCCGTCTTGCCCAGCAGGGGGGTGGGATATTGAGCCAGCAAGCGGTTGAGGCTCGTGACATGGTGCGGGCGGTGGTGGCCCGGCCACACCAGGTCGACGCTCCGGGTCTGAGCGATGGCCACGAAGACGGGGTTCTGGGCCGCCGCCCGCATGATGATGGCCAGATCGTGAACCGTGGTGAAGTGGCCCTTGGCCGGCAGGCCGTTCGGCGTGACGAAATGCGTGTTGTCGCATCCGAGAGCCCGGGCCTTGGCATTCATGAGATCCGCGAACCGCTGGGTCGAACCGGCGACGTGCTCGGCCAGTGCCACTGCCGCATCGTTGTCCGACGCCAGGAGCATGGCATAGAGGAGTTCGAGCACCGTGTACGTCTCGCCCGGGCGTACGCCGAGATGGGTCGGGGGCATGCTCGCCGCGTAGGGACTGATGGTGACGACGTCCTGCAGTGCGGCGTTATCGATGGTCACGAGGGCCGTCAGCACCTTCGTCGTACTGGCGTTTGGCAGCCGCAGGTTGGGATTCTCGGCGAACAGGACGTTCCCCTGCCCGTCCTCGACGATCGCCGCCCGGGCCGACAGCCGGAGATGCGGCTCCCGGGCCACGGCCGGAGAAGCCATACACAGCAGTGCGGCGATCAGCAGCAGCGACAGTCTTCGCAAGGGCAGGGCCTCCAAAATGGCTAGCAAGGCGAGCTTCCGGTCCACTATATACCCCGACGCGGGACTGCCGGGATGGTCGCCTGGTTGGATCAAGATTGGTCGGGCTGGACTTCCGTTGCGGAGAGCGAGGCGTCCGCCCGTGTTGCCCACGTGACCTTCACGCTTGACGGCGCGGCGCGCCCGGCGCTAAGGTCGCACACGATGCAAGCCGTCGCGCCGGCTCCCCCGCCGGCCACACCGCTCCGCCGCCGGATCGACTGGCTGCGCCTGGCCCCCATCGTGGTGCTGACGCTGTTCGTGCTCGCGGCGATCTTCGCCCGCCACCTGGCTCCGTATGATCCCCTCGCCCAGCTCAAGGGCGGACTGGATGCCGATGGCATGCCGCTGCCGCCGGGCCCGGCCCACTGGCTCGGGACCGACGACCTGGGCCGCGACGTCCTCTCGCGGTTGCTCTACGGGGCCCGGGTTTCGCTCGCCGTGGGGTTCTTCGCGACGCTGCTGGCGGGTTTTCTGGGCATCTCGGTCGGACTTGCCGCGGGTTTCCTGGGCGGCTGGGTGGACCTCGTGCTGATGCGATTCACCGAGATCGTGATGGCATTTCCAGCCTTGCTGCTGGCGATCGGCCTGGCGGCGGTGCTGCCACCAAGTCCCGCCATGGTCGTCTTGACGCTGGGCCTGGTCGGCTGGACCACGCTCGCCCGGATCGTCCGCGGCCAGGCCATCGCCCTGCGAGAGCGGGAGTTCGTCGAGGCCGCTCGCGCCGTTGGCGCCGGAAAGCTGGCGTTGATGACCCGTCACATCCTGCCCAACCTCGCCGGGCCGGCCGTCACGCTCCTCACGCTCAAGATCGGCGACATGCTGTTGCTCGAGGCCGCCCTCTCGTTTCTGGGTATCGGCATTCGCCCGCCGCTGCCGAGCTGGGGCAACATGATCCTCGACGGTCGGGACTACTTTCGTTCGGCGCCCTGGTTGATGGCCGCGCCAGGCCTGGCCATCTTCATCGTGGTCGTGGCCTGCAACCTCCTCGGTGAGCGAGCCGGGGCCAGCGGCGCTGCGATCTGACGGAGAATTTCCGGAACACGACGCGCGACAGACTCGTCCTGGCATTTGACCGCCCTGTCGTGTTTCAATGGCAACTGACGCACAGGTGATGGACCAGATGCTCTTCAATGCCTCAACGAGTCGAAGCTTCGTCGTCGGTGCCGCGCCTTCGGCCGTCGCGGCTTATTTCTCGCAGAACACCGACCTGCTTTCCGCACTCGTACCGGGCGGTCAGGTGTCGTCTCTGGGCGAGGGGCGCTACCGCATCAGCTTCGGACGGTTCGCCATCCCGGGCCTCGTCATCCGACCCGAGCTCGACGTCGCTTTTGTCGATGCCGCCGGCAGCACGACGATGGAGACTTGCCGCACGCAGGTCGTCGAAGGGCCCCCGGGGCTGGAGCTGGCGGTCGCATTCGAGGGTCGTGCTGGCTTCGACCCCCACGCGGATGGCTGCATGCTGACCTGCTTCACGCAAGCTGTCGTGACGGCAGACTTTCCCGGCGCGGGCCTCCTTCCCATCCGCTGGCTCGAGGCTGCGGGCAGCGCCATGCTTTCGGCCGCCATGAGCGCCACCGCGGCGCGTTTCCAGCGCATCCTCACGGAGCGCTTCGCCGACCGCGGACTGGCGCTCGAGCCGGCTCTGGGCTAGGCGGCGACGGGGAGATTCTCGCGCTGGCGCCAGTATCGAGGCCGGTCGCCCGACCCGAGCGGGATCCTGGTATCCTGTGGGATGCGTGCCAGACGGAGGCTCGGCGGCTCGAGAGCTCGACAGGCTCTCCTTTGCTGGCTCGGCGTCCTGGCGCTGGCGATGCTGGTCGCATGCGCGCCGACGCGCATCCGGCACGATACCCTTCGCGTGGCGCTGGGAGACGATCCCGGGAAGATCGATCCGGCCACGGGGTACAGCATACCGACCTGGAGCATCGACAAGCTGCTCTTCGATGGTCTCGTCGACTACGACGACGCCGGTCGGATCGTCCCCGATCTCGCTGCCACGTGGAGCGTCGAGCCGGATCGCCTGGTCTTTCACCTTCGCCATGGCCTCCGGTTCAGCAATGGCGCTTCCTGCCGGGCCGACGACGTCATCGCGAGCATGGACCGACTGTTGCGTCCGCAGACACGCTGCCCGGTCCCGCGGTTCTACGCGGCGATTGCCGGGGCCGATGCGGTCATCGCCGGCCGATCCCGGCACATCCGGGGTCTCACGGCGCCCGATCCCTTCACGGTCGACATGCGCCTGGTCCGGCCGGACCCGTTTCTCCTGCAGGTCCTGGCGATGCCATTTTGCTCGGTGCTTCCCCATGGCGAGCTCGACCCCCGGCATCCGATCGGCACGGGCCCCTTTGCCCTGACGCGCTGGATCCACGGCCAGAAGATGGTCTTCGACCATGCCCGGCCGGCCCCTGACCCGCATTCGCCCCGCCGGGTCGAGTTCGACCTGGGCCTCAGCGAGCAGGTCGAGGACCTCAAGTTCGAGCGCGGCGAGCTAGATCTTCTCGGCGTCCACCGGCCGATCGATGGTCCGGACTTCGTCCGGCTGCTCCACGATCCCAGGTGGAAGTCCCGGTTCGTCTCGGCCCCCGAGATGGCCACCTACTACATCGGCATGAACACCGAGATGCCGCCGTTCGACGACGTCCGGGTCCGCAAGGCGGTCGCGTTCGCGGTGGATCGCGCCCGCCTGGTGCAGTTGCTCAATGGCCGTGCGGTCGTTGCCGCCGGCTTCCTGCCTCCGGGATTGCCAGGCATCGACCAGTCCCGGGTCCGAGCCCTTTCCGGAGCGGCGCTCGCCTCCGGGTCCTCGGCCGCCGTGAGCGATCCCCTCCACGACGTGGCCGAGGCTCGCGCCTTGCTGGCCCAGGCCGGGCACCCCGACGGCATCTCGGCTACCTATTACTGTCCCAACTCGGCCACATCGATGAAGCTCGCCATGGCCATCCAGCAGGATCTCGCCGGAGCGGGGATTCACCTCATCCTCAAGCCCCTTTCGTTTCCGACCTTCCTCACGGCGGTGGGCCAGCGCCGCAACGTCAAGATCTTCCAGGGCAACTGGGTAGCTGACTACCCGGATCCCAGCAACTTCCTGGTGCCGCTTTTCTCGTCGGCCAACATCCAGGACGTCAATTCACGGAACACGACCTTCTTCCACGATCCCGCCTACGACGCCCTGCTGGCCCGGGCGGCTGCCGAGCCCTCCGTCGCTCGCCGGGACGCCATCTACCGGCAAGCCGAGCGGGAGCTGATGGCGCAGATGCCCGTGGTCCCCCTGTTCCATCCCGAGAACTACGTGCTGGTGCAACCCTGGGTCTACGGCTTTCGCCTGCACCCCGTATGGCCACTCGCCTTCTGGGACATCTGCCTGGGAGCGCCGTGCCGGCCGCATGCCGCCGGAGTCCGGCGATGAACCTCCTGCGGCGCATCCCCCTGGCCATCGGAGTCTGGCTCGGTGTGGCGGCGATCGTCTTCGCGCTCATGTACGTCATTCCGGCCGATCCGGCACGGATCCTGGCGGGAGCCCAGGCCGATCCCCAGACGGTCGCGGCGATTCACGCCCAGCTCGGGCTCGATCGGCCGCTGCTCGTCCGCTTTGCGGCCTACCTGGGCGGCCTCTTGCACGGCGACTGGGGGCAGAGCTACCTGACCGGCGAGCCGGTGCTTGGCACCGTTCTTTCCCACTTTCCCGCCACGCTCGAGCTCGCCCTCGGAGCTCTCGTCGTGTACCTGACCTTCGGCTGCGGACTCGGGATCCTGGCTGCCAGTCGGCCGGGCACCTGGGCGGATCGCCTGGCCTCCTTCTTCGTCCTCGCGGGCAAGAGCGTTCCCAGCTTCTGGCTCGGCCTGGTGCTCCTGTTCCTGTTCGCGTCTCAGCTCGCCATCTTTCCGCTGGGTGGCGCCGGGCAGGGCGGCCTCCTCGACACCGTCTATCACCTGGCGCTCCCGGCCCTCACCCTGGGGCTGTCGGGGGCAGCCTACTACATGCGCATGCTGCGCCAGGGCCTGGCCGCGGAGCTCGGCAGCGACTACGTCCGCACCGCGCGGGCCAAGGGGATCGGCGAGGGGACGATTCTCCTGAAGCACGCCTTGCGCAACGCCATCCTGCCGGTATTCACGCTCCTGGGCGTCGACTTCGCGCAGCTTCTCGGGGGTGCGGTCCTGACCGAGGCCGTTTTCGACTGGCCTGGCATCGGTCAGCTCGCGCTGCAGTCGATCGCCACGCTCGACGTGCCCATGATCATGGGCACGGTTCTCTTCGCGGCCACGGCGATCGTGGCGATCAATCTCGCTGTCGACCTGGCCTATCCCCTCATCGATCCCCGCCTCCGGGATCGCGGCGCCCTCTAGATTTGAAACTGGGATTCTCCCTCACTTCGCTCGGGCAGTGACTCGAGGGAACCCGCCGGTTCCCTCGAACTCTCTCCGGCTGCTGGCAAGCTGCTACGTAGCTCGGCTCGACAGGTGGCGAGGATTTCACGTGGGGGGCTGCCGTCTGCGGGGCGGGTGGCGGCGCCAGGTCGGTTACTGGTTGACCTGGTATTCAGGATGATGCGCTCTGGGCCCGTTTGCTGGCCAGGCCCTTGGCCGCCAGGCGAAGGCATGCTAGACTGTTCGTTGGGTCTTGGCGGGTAAGTTTCGGGCTTGGGGCGCCTGCATGCTTGCCGGTGGTCGTTCGTCCGAATCCTTTGACACGGTTGCGGAGGCAAGTCTGGTGATGGAAAAGGCGTTCAAGGGCGCCCCCCCGCAAGAAAAAGAAAAGCTGGTCAACGTCTACCTTCCGCTGGTCAAGAAGATCGCCCGCGGCCTGGCTCGGCGTAGCACCGATCCGGTCGAGGATCTCATTCAGGTCGGATCTATCGGCCTACTCGAGGCG
>JAJYIO010000203.1 GCA_021790035.1 bacterium
CTCGGCCCCACCCTGGGAACCGGTGTCACCGGCAGCTCCTACGATCTCGTGTTCTCTCCCCTGGCCTCGGCCTCCTACAGCGTCCGCATCTCGGCGCCAGGCTACGTGGTCGGCACGGTCTCGGGCGTCGTCCTGTCCAAGGAGGCCACGACGAGCGTCGAAGCGGACCTCACGCCATCCGGAGGGCCCGTGACGGGCCGCGTCCTGGACTCGAACGGCCAGGCCATCGCCGGAGCCCGCGTCCTGTCCGGCGACGCCGTGACCTTCTCTTCGGGCGACGGTACGTTCCGCCTCGACGGCCTGGCGGCCGGCAGTCACCCCCTGACGATCGCCAAGACCGGGTACCAGACCTTGACCGGAATCGTGGCCGGTGCCGGTTCGTCGATCGGCGATCGCACGCTGACCGCCGCGCCGGTGGTCGTGGACCTTGCCAACGCCGCAACCGTCTTCGGCACACAGAGCGCAGCGAGCACGCTCTCGGGCCTGGAGTCGGCGCTGAAGGCCGCCGGATGCCAGGTGCAAGAGGACGATTCGAGCGGGGCCAGCGTCATGCTCTTCGCCGGCCCCGGCCCCGACGTGGCCTCGCAGGCCCGTGCGGTCCAGGACTTCGTCTCCTCGGGTGGAAAGGTCGTCGTCCTCGGCGAGTGGGGAGGCGCCGGAGGCGGATACAGCCCCGGCGCGGTCAATTCGCTCCTCGAGCCCATGGGCCTGGCCGTCGAGACGGATCTGGTACGCAACGACCAGAACCTCGGCAAGCTCGGCTGGATCCTGGCGAGCCCCGACCTGCCGTTTGCCAGAGTCTCGCAGGTCGCCGTGTTCGACAGCGCCTCCGTCTTCAAGGTGGCTCCCGCCATCGACGTCCTTTCGGCGGGCACCTCGGCCATGCGCGTGGCCGACGTCGACTCCGACGGCCCGATCCTCGGCGCCCTGATGCCGTACGAGACGGGCCTGGCGATGCTGCTCGGCGACACTTCGGCTTTCTCGGACAGCTCGACCCTGGGGCAGGGGACCGATCTCACGCAGAAAGACAACCAGAACTTCATCGTGCAGGCCATCCTCTGGTAGGTGCCGCCGTTCGCGGGAAGAAGCTGCCGGGGCAGGCTCGGGCCATCCCGGAGAGACGAGCGCCCCTGCGTGGTAAACTGCCGTTGGTGACGCTCCCCCGTGGCGAGCCCCCGGACGGTGTCATCAGGCCATCATCTGGCCAGGAAGCGCGGAGAACCGCACCCGAGGCATGCCTTCCACCGATACCGCCGTCAACTGCCCTTTCTGCAGTACCCCCAACGCCGCCGAGAACCGGTTCTGCTGCGACTGCGGCAAGCCGCTCAAAGCGGCCGTCACGGCGGTGGCAGGCCCGGGGGTGACGCAGCCGGCCGCAGGAGGTAGCTACTCCCCGAGCAGCAACCTCCTGGCCCCTTCCACCATGCTGCAGGATCGCTACCGCATCACGCAGCTCGTGGGGCAGGGAGGCATGGGGGCCATCTATCTGGCCAACGACACGAGGTTCTCGTCCAAGGTCTGCATCGTCAAGGAGATGCTCGACCATTTTCATGACCCCGAGCAGCGCGATCTCGCGACGCAGAATTTCTATCGCGAAGCCGATCTTCTGGCCAGCCTCAAGCACAATTCCATACCGGAAGTCTACGATCGCTTCACCGAGCAAAATCGCCACTACCTGGTGATGGAGTACATCAATGGCACCGATCTAGAGCAAAGAATCAACGATAACGGCTCTCCCTTCGACGAGAAGATGGTCATCGGCTGGGCGATCCAGGTATGCGACGTCCTTTCCTACCTCCACCACCAGAAGCCACCGATCATCTACCGTGACATGAAGCCGGCCAACCTCATCTTGACCGACTTCGGCAAGATCTACCTGGTGGACTTCGGCATCGCCCGCTTCTTCAACCCTCAGGCCCGGGGAACCATGATCGGAACCCAGGGCTATGCTCCGCCCGAGCAGTACCGCGGTCAGGTCGAGCAGCGCTCCGACATCTACGCCCTCGGCGCGACGATGCATTACCTCTTGACCAGCCGCGATCCGCAGAACGAGCCGCCATTCAGCTTCCCGCCGATCCGCCAGCTCAACGCCTCGGTGTCGCCGGAACTCGAGAACCTCGTCATGCGGATGCTCGACTCCGACATCGAGAAGCGCTCGCGGGAGGCCGACGATCTCATCGCCGAGCTCATCGCCCTGGGCGGCGAGGCCACCGGAGCTGTTCGCACCTGCCCGCACTGCGGAGAGCAGATCTCGCGCGGCCGGCAGTTCTGTCCCAGTTGCCGCAGCTACATCGCGGCACACCACACGTCGACCCACGACAAGATCCACAAGGCCGCCACGGCGCGCAACCTCTCGCTACCGACGTCCCAGCACGAGGCGGAATCCGTTCCGATCATGCAGCGCCCCTGGTTCCTCATCGTGGCAGCTGCACTCCTGGTCATGGTTGGCATCGTCCTGTCGTACTTTCTGCTGCCCAGGCCCCTGCCGGCCCCGCAACATGCCGCCCCGGCGATCCCTGCCATCACTCACTAACTGCGGAGAATCCATGAGCGAGACCAAGAAGGGCCTCGAGGCCGAAGGCATCGGGCAGCTGGCGGCGGGCACCCGCCTCAACGATCGCTACGAGATCGAGCGCTTCCTCGAGTTCAAGGATGGAGCCAATCTGTATCGGGCGATCGACACGATCACGGGCATCTCGATCATCCTCAAAGAGACCGCCGATCGGCCGGTAGCGGCGGCAGGAGCCCTCGCCGAGAGCGAATGGGCCGACAAGGCGTCCGAAAACCCCTTCCAGAACGAATTCCTGATCCTGCGGTCGGTCAGCTACCCGACGGTGGTGAAGGCCCTCGACATCTTCAAGCAGGATCACCGGGCCTACCTGGTCATCGAGCAGCTGGAAGGTCGCGATCTGGCATTCGTCCTCAAGGCCGGCACCGAGATCCGCGTCCAGCAATCCATCGACTGGATGATCCAGCTCTGCCAGGCCGTCGGCCAGCTTCATCGCCGAAAGATCCTCCACCTGGACATCCAGCCCCGCTACGTCGTCGTCGCCCCCGATGGCGAGCGCATTCGCCTGACCGGATTTCACCGGGCCACGCTGATGCCGGCATCGGGAACCCTCGAGGCCACGCCGGGCTTCTCCCCGCCCGAGCAGTTCGGCTATCTGGGTGGCAAGGTCGACGAGCGATCGGATATCTACGCCCTGGGCGCTCTCTGGCACTACCTCTTGACGGGCAACAACCCGGCCAACTACTGGCAGGTCGAGGAGCAGCGCTTCAACTTCCCCGACATCTCGGCCTTCCTGCCCGAGATCCATCCCCAGGTGGAGCGTCTCGTGCGGCAGATGCTCGCGATCGATCCCGAGGAGCGCTTCGCCAGCGTCGGTGATCTCAAGAACCAGCTGCTGGCTCTCGTCAACAACCCGATCCGCAAGGTGGGCACCTGCTCGGACGTGGGAATGGCACGTCAGATCAACGAAGACTCGCTGTCCGTCCTGGAGCTCTCCTTCACGACACAGAGCAACCGCACCGGTTTGGGCCTTTATGTGTGTGCCGACGGCATGGGGGGAGTCAACGCCGGCGAGGTCGCATCGGCCCTGGCGGTCGACGTGGTGACCAGCTACATCCAGGCGACACTGCCCAACCTGGGTGACGCCAGCGCCGATCCCACCAGCGAGATCAAGACCGAGCTCCAGCAGGCCGTCAAGAACGCCAATGCCAGGGTCTACGATACCGGCCGCCAGAACGCGGAACTCAACGGCATGGGCACGACGCTGACGACCGCGCTCATCTTCGGCCAGAACGTCTTCGTGGCCCACGTCGGGGACTCGCGCTGCTACCTGGTCAACAAGAACGGGATCGACAAGGTTTCACGCGACCATTCCCTGGTCGGGCGCCTGGTCGAGATCGGCCAGATCACGCCGGAGCAGGCGGCCGTCCATCCGCAGCGCAACCTGATCTACCGCAGCCTCGGCACCTACGCAAACGTGGAGGTCGACATCTACCAGCGCCCCCTCAAGATCGGCGACTGGCTGCTCCTGTGCAGCGACGGCCTGACTGGACACGTCTTGGACGAGGAGCTACAGTCTATCGTTCTTTCCGCCCGCGATCCCCATCAGGCCGCGCAGCGCCTGGTAAACCTGGCCAATCAGCGCGGCGGCGAGGACAACATCACCGTCTTGCTGGTGCAGATGGCCGAGTACACCTAGGAACTCGTAGCCGCGCCTCGTGCACGGCGCCCTGATGAGGAGCGGCCTGGCCGGGTATAGGCCAGTTACCCGCGAAAGAAGGAGATTGCCGCCAATGCTGAAGTGCCCCAACGGCCACGAGAACGTCGATGGTCTCAAGATCTGCGACGAGTGCGGGGCCAGCCTCGAGGCCACCGCGACGGTCGCGACCGCCGAGAAGCCCAAGGCGACCGGGAAGGCGGCCAAGTCGGCCAAGCTCGTGTTGACCCGTGGCGGCACGGTCGGCAAGGAGTTCCCGGTGGAGACCGTGGGCGAGACCCACATCGGCCGGTGGGATCCCGATGGCGGAGCCTTCCCCGAGGTCGACCTCACCTCGGACGATCCCGAGGCCAAGATCTCCCGCAAGCACGCCCGGATCTTCGTGCAGGATCAAGAATACTTCCTCGAGGACCTGGGTTCGCTCAATGGCACCTATGTCAACCGCGGTCCCCGTCTCCTGCCGGGCAGCCCGCAGGTCCTCAAGCATGACGACGAGATCGTCATGGGCAAGACGTTCTTCCGGCTTGTCGAGGAATAGCGCGGACCGTCGCAAGGCTGCGGTGTAGGCCAGGGTCATGTCGGCCTGCGTGGCACTCCTGGCGGGCCTGGCTCTGGCGCGAGTCGGCGATCGCCTGCCCCTGGCTCCGAGTTCCCACCCCGAGGCGATCCTCGTCTATGCGGGGTGGAGTTCGCCCTCGATGGTCGAACGCCACCTCTTGCGCCAGGCGGTTGCCCGGGTAAATCGGAGCTCCGCTCCACTCGATCGGATCCAGCTGGTTCTCCTCGACGCGGATCGGCCTGCCGATGCAGCTCGGATCGCTGCCATTGGCGGTTCCGGGACGGTCCCATTCGCCCTGTTGGTGACCCCGGATGACGAGGTCGCCGAGCGGTACCTCGGGTGGCCGGGTCGCAACCCTGCCGAGATCCGCACCGAACTGGAGCGAAGCCTCGCGGCGCTATCGCAACTCGGGCACGCCCCCGACCACCTCGCACAGCGGGAACTTTCGCCCCGGTCGGATCGCCAGTATCATTGGGTACCCCGGCATGGTGCCGGATCGCCCTTGACCGGGCTCCCGAATCAGGAGGAGAGATGAGAAGATCCGCCCTGGGCCTGGCAGTAGCCACCTGTGCGGGCCTCGCCATGGCCACCGCTGCCAGCCTCATTCCGAGCCCGGCTCTGGCGCAGAACGTCAAGGCACCGGATTTCGCGCTCAAAGACCTCCACGGCCACACGGTCTACTTGCACAATTTCAAGGGCAAGGTCGTGCTGGTCAACTTCTGGGCCACCTGGTGCCCGCCGTGCCGATACGAGATTCCCACTCTCTCGCGGATATACGACAGCCTCAAGAGGAAGGGATTCGTCATCTTGGGAATCTCGCTCGACGAGAATCCCAAGAGCGCCGTGCCGCCCTTCCTCACGGACTTCCGCAAGGAGCACAAGGTCAAGCTCGACTATCCC
>JAJYIO010000204.1 GCA_021790035.1 bacterium
CCAGGGTCGCCGCATCACTGGCCCGCCCGGCAGCCCGCGCCAGGGCGTAGAGCGCATCGACGTTCGAGGCCCCGCCCCCGACGAAGGCGGGATCCGCCAGAGCGCGGCGCAGGACCGGTGCGCTCGCGGCGCCCCCGATCTCCGCGATGGCCTCGAAGGCCGCCCGGCGCAGGACGGAATCCCCCGAGGCCGTGGCTTGCCACAGCGTCTCGCTCGCCCCCGGATCGCGGATGGCACCGAGCGCGTGGGCGGCAGCGACGCGGACCTCTTCCTGGCGATCCGACAGGGCCGCCTCGAGCACCGGCAAGGCGGCAAGATCGCCGATGAGCCCGAGCGCCTGGACAGCCCGGACCCGGACGGTCGGCTCGACATCGCGCACCAGCGCCGAGAGAAAAGGCTCGCCCCCGGGATCCCGGGCAAAGCCCAGCGCCAGGGCCGCCTGAGCGCGGAGCCCCGCATCCGCCGAACGCGTGCACAATCGCAAGGCGGGCTCCGAAAGCTCGGATGCGTCCTGGCCGAATCTGCGCGCGGCATCGAAGAGGACCGGGTCCGACAGGGAGAGCGGATCCACCGCCCCCCCCGGGCCGAGATCCAGGAGCGCCAGAAACTCCGGGTCCACGCGCAGGGCCAGCGCTCCGGTTCGAGAGGCTCGCTCCGGGACAGGCAATGGCCATATCCGGCCGGAGATCCGGTTGGCGAGTTCATCCTCGGCGCGGTCGTCCCGGGCAGCGAGACGTTGCCAGCGCAGGATCTCGGGGATTCCGCGAAGAACCGGTCGCCGGCGCCTTCTCCGTCGGAGCCAGTGCCTCGCCGCAGCCACATGCTCGTGACCCCGAGCTGGAACCCACGCCTTCGCCGCCCCCGACGCCGGGGGGCAAAAGGCCGATGACGCCAGGGTTACCAGCGCAGCCAGCGCGAAGCTGACGGCGGCTCCCCGAGCCCTTGATTGCACGCCCGATCTATACCAAGACGCCTTACCGACTTAACCGGGCGCCCGGTTTCATTAAATTTTGGGCCCTTTTCGCCACCCGACGTCCCGATTGTTAAACGGGACCGCAGATGGCCAGGCCACCGCGCTGGACCGGAGCGCCACCGCCCCGAGGAGATCGGGCCAAAGGAGTCCCCGGTGGCCCGGTTGCGCAGCGCAGCGATCGCCAAGATGGCGTCTCGATGAGGATTCCAGCCTTGATGCGGGCGTCTGGTTCCGAATTTAACGAACAAGACGGTCGGGTTGCAGCTTTAACACTCTTGAACGCCTGATTATGTCGCTGTTGGGATAGCTCGCTGACCCGCTGGGTACAAGGGGGCAGGCATGGACGGGAAGGCGCATCCGGTAACCATCCGGAGGGGAGTTCTCAAATGACGGTCCGCAACATCCAGAGCATCCTGTACACCGCGCCCGCCGGAACCGTTCAGTCTGGCGGGATGAGCGACCCCAACAGCAGCCCGCTCCAGGACTTCACCACGCTGCTGGCGTCGGAGATCACGAACGAGGATCCCGACAACCCGGTCAGCTCCACCGACATGGTCTCGCAGTACGCCCAGATCAATGCGGCGGTCGGAATGGACCAGCTCGCCCAGATGTCCCAGACCTACCAGCAGATGCAGACGGCCACCGACCTCCTCGGCCAGACGGTCACGGCCTCGGATTCGAGCACGACCAATCCCGGCGGGACGGTCACCGGCAAGGTGGATGGACTGAACTACTCTGGCGACACGCCCCAGGTCGACATCAACGGCTCGCTGTATCCCCTCTCATCGGTCACCCAGGTCGGGCAGTAGGGCAAGGGACGATTCTCGCGGCCCGCCCGGCGAGCCGCTCGAGATTGCGAAGGAGACGATCGTGGGAATGCGTACGGGCGCGATCAACGCGCTGTCGGGTGTCGATCAGTGGCTCGGCGTACTGGCCGGCAACCTGACCGGATCCAACGTCAACGGCTTCCGGGCTCAAGACGTCGAGTTCAAGGATGTGCTCGCGCAGCAGATCTCCGCGGGCTCCCCCCAGCTCCAGAACGGCGGCAGCGCGATCCCGCCGATGCAGGTCTCGGATAGCGGCGCCACGCTGGCGGCCGTGGAGACCGATTTCTCGCAGGGATCCCTGCAGACGACCAACCAGCCGACGGACCTCGGCATCTCGGGTGACGGAATGTTCGTCCTGTCCAAGGTCGCGCACCCCACCAGCCTCAAGGACCTGGTCTTCACGCGAAACGGGAGCTTCCACTTCGACTTCCTCACGACGGGCACCACCATGCCGGACGGGACCCCCGGCACCGTCGGGACCTACCGTCTGGTCAACCAGGACGGCCTCTTCGTGATGGGGATGCAGAGCGACTGGACCACGGCCTACAAGTCCAACGCCGCCGCCAATCTGCCCGGGACGCCGGTCTACCCCAAGGAGGGCGCGTTCAGCGACAACACGCCCCTCAACAACCCGGTCTCGCAAGCGAACAACGTCGGCGGGATGTTCGGTACCGGCTTCCAGTTCAAACCTATCGAGATCCCGTTCCAGAGCCCCACCAACCCCGGGGAGACCTCGCTGAACTCCGATTTCACGCCCAAGTTCGACGCCTCGGGTTGGGTGACCAACAGCTCGGAGAACTCCGACGCCCCTGCGGCGCCGACCTCGACGGCGGCCAATCCCGTCCATCGCGTCGCATTCGTCGCGATCGCCAAGTTCGCCGATCCCCAGGGCCTGGTCAAAGACGGCGGCAGCACCAACTTCGACTGGAATGCCGTTGCCGGGCAGTTCTTCCTCGGCGTGGCCGGGCATGCGGACGCCTTCACCACCCCCACCGATCCGACCTCGCCCCAGGTTCCGACCAACGTGGGCGCGACCAACACGATCAACCCCGGCACCATCGAGGTTTCGAACGCCTCGGTCAACACGACGCTGCCCGAACTCACGATCGCCCAGAAGTCGTTCAGCGCGGACGTCAAGATCGTGCAGATCGGCAACGAGATGATCGACGACATCAACAACCTCGTGAAGTAACCCCGGAGCCGTAACCCCAATCACGGCGCGAACCTTGGGTTTGGCGTAGGCTAGGGACGTACGCTCCTGGAGAGACGGCTGCCGCGCGGCGCCGCGATCCGAGGCCTCCTTGCCCGGCGTCGAGCGCCGGAACCCGGGGTACATCCACCGCATGGACGAGCTGTCGTCAGGCAGCAACTCGACGCAGTTTCGGGCCCTGTACTATCTGGGGAGCCAGATCGCACAGGCCCTGACCGAGTTCGAGGATGAAGACCACGTTGTCCCGAGGGCCACGTGGTCGGTCTCGGGCATTGAGCTCTGGCCCTTCGCCCAGGTAGCCGAACGCTTCGCCGGGAGTGCATTCTGGGGCGTGATCCAGTACACCGAGCAAGCTGGCGGCGCATTCCTGCTGCTGCACGAAGACACCGCACGCCTGCTGGTCGGAGCGCAGCCGAACCAGGGCCTGTCGGGCGATCGCATGGCCCTGCTGGATACCGTGCTGGCTCGAGTGACCGACCTCTTCGGTCAGGCCTGGGCGGACATCGCGACGCTCGAACCGCAGCTCGGACTCTTCGAGGAGGCGCCGTCCCTGCAGGATCTGCAGGAGATCTTCACCGGCCTCTCGGGCGCGACGCCGATGGCCAGCACCACCTTCCGCGTGGCCATCCCGGGTCAGACCCTCGGGCGCCTGGTGCTGACCATTCCGCAGCCCTATCTCATTCCCCTGCAGCAATCGCTCGAGGCCGCGGCCGAGATGACGTTCCTCAACGGCAAGGACGACGCCATCGAGGAGCGGCTCGACTTCCTCGGGGACGTGCCGGTCCCGATCCAGGTCTCGCTAGGCAGCACCGAGATGACGCTGTCGGAGCTCCAGAACCTCGAGGAGGCCGACGTGATCCTCCTCGACCAGCTGGTCACCACGCCCCTCGAGATCTCGCTCGGCGGCGCCAAGGTGCTGGGCAAGGCCGGCACGTCCCCGGACGGCATGCGCCGGGCCGTCCAGGTCGTGCGCCTGGGGCCCGAGGGCTAACCGATGGCCGAGGAGAGAACGCGCCGCCGGCCCCGCCCCGGGCTCGGCGGGCAGCTCTTCGGGCTGATCCTCGGCGTCGTGCCGCTCCTGCTGGTCATGGCGATGCTCACGCGGGGCGGCGCCGGCCTCCACCACGTGGTGCTCGGGCTCTGGTTCGTGGCGATCGCCGGCTTCTTGACCAGCCTGGCCTACCACCTGACGTACCGCCGATCTGTCCCCAAGAGCGTCATCTCATCCCCCTCGATATGGAAGACGCTGCCGGTGGCGACCGGCCTCTTCCTCTTCGGCCTGCTCAACCTCTGGGGAACACCGGGGGGCTGGGCGCTCCAGCTCACGCCCAACACCATGGAGCAACCGCAGCGCTGGCTCCAGCTCGCGGCCAAGCTCGCCCTTCACGAGCCGGTGGTCGGCACCTCGTCGGTCGCGGCCTTTCAGCCGTGGGTCCTGGCCCCCAACTTCTTCGGGGGGGCGCTCTGGGGCGCCCTGGGATACGCGACGGCCTTCGCCATCGGCGGCGGGCTGGCGTCGGCCCTGCGCAAGGAAGCCTTCGATCCGCGCCAGGAGCCCTTCGGTACGGCGAGTTTCTGGCCCCTGCTCCGGACCCTCATCGGCTACTACTACGGCTGGGGGCTGGGTTTCGGGTTCGGGTTCGCCATCATCTGGGCGCTCGTTGCGACCGCAGGTGGCAGCGCGAGCCCTCCCGCGACGATCCTGGCCCTGCGATACGCCCTGGGCGCGCTCCCGGATCCCAACCACGCCTTCACGATGGGCCTGGTCTCGGGCTCGTGGCTGCTGGCCGGCGCGATGGTCTTTCTCGGCCGCGGCGACGTGACCGTCGCGTTCACCGATCCCAAGCCGGCGGAAAAAGAACCTCCGATGAAGGTCACGATCCCGCCGCTGCCCAAGAACGAGATGCCCGAACTCGACTTCGGCGCGCTGGTGGCGGAGACCGAGCAGCTGGCCTCGACGTTCGGGCGGGACCTCCAGACCCTCGTGCAGAAGATGGGCCTGACGGACGCCCCGCCGCCGGCCTTTACCCCGCCCCCGACGGCCGCGACCGAGGACGAGGAGCCCGAGGTAGAGGCGGTCAACCTGCTCTCGGCTCGCAAGCCCGACTTCGATCTGTCCTTCGACCAGGCCCTGGGCCAGCTGTCGAGCGTCTACGTCCAGATCAGCGCCCGGCTCGGCCAGCTCGAGATATCGCTGGCCGACTGGCTGACGCTCGAGGAGGGCTCCTTGCTCGAGATGCCGCGGAATCCCGACGGCTCGGTCGCCCTCTGCATCAATGGCCGGCCGGTCGGCCGGTCCAAGCCGGCAGCCTTTGAAAACCACGTCGCCGTCAAGGTCGTCAAGCTCGAGTCCGGGACGGTTGAAGCCCTGAAGGGAGGCGCGTCGTGACGGACCTCGACAAGCAGGCGTACAGCTCGGTACGATTCGGCCCGCTGGCCGGCGCGGCCGGTGGCGGGGACCCGGTCCGGTCGAACCTCGACCTGCTGCGCGACATCCGACTGACCGTGACGGTCGAGCTCGGCCGCACCAGCCTGCCCCTGCGCGAGGTCATGAAGCTGGTCGAGGGAAGCGTGATCGAGCTGGATCAGCTGGCCGGCGATCCCGTGCACGTCTACGTCGCCGGGAAGGTGGTGGCCGACGGGGAGGTCGTCGTCCTCGGCGCCAAC
>JAJYIO010000205.1 GCA_021790035.1 bacterium
GAGGCCAGCGGCCGGCTGCGGGTGGGGTTCGACGACTACAACCGCCTCATCCTCGGTCTGCCCGAGATCGGCCGCAAGCTAAAGAACAACCTGAGCCGCGTCGCGGCGTCGCGCTCGTGGAGTCTCGACGCCGATGAGGCCAGGGCTCTCAAGGAGCGCACCGGCCAGGACTGAAGACCGCGCGAGGTCTTCCTCGAGCCGTCACCGGACAGTCAAGAAGAACGCGGATCTCGTTTCGAGATCCGCGTTCTTGTCTTTGCCGTACCGGGTCGTGGGCTGAAGCGCCGACTACCTCAGGGATTCGAACTCGGCCATCCCGGGCGGCTTGAGGAGCTGCGTGCGGAAGCGCTGCGGGCGCTCCTCTTCCTCCTCGAAGAGCTCGATCTCCTGGCCGTCCTCGCGAGCGACATGCATGTCGAGGCAGAGGCTCTGGAGCTCTCGAATGAGAACCTTGAAGCTCTCGGGAATGCCCGGCTTGCTGAGGTTCTTGCCCTTGACGATCGCCTCGTAGGCCTTGGCCCGGCCGGGGACGTCGTCCGACTTGATCGTCAGCATCTCCTGCAGCGTGTAGGCCGCGCCGTACGCCTCGAGGGCCCAGACCTCCATCTCGCCGAACCGCTGTCCGCCGAACTGGGCCTTTCCGCCCAGCGGCTGCTGGGTGACCAGGGAGTACGGGCCGGTGGAACGGGCGTGGATCTTGTCGTCGACCAGGTGCACCAGCTTCATCATGTAGATGCAGCCGACCGAGACCGGACGATCGAAGGGCTCGCCCGTGCGGCCGTCGTAGAGCATGCTCTTGCCGTCGTCCGTCAGCCACTCGAACCCACTCTTCTCGCGGGCTTCCTGCATCCGGGTCCGGAGCAGCTTCTCCGAGGCCTCCGAGTCGAACATCTCGTCGAACGGCTGGACCGCGAAGGGCAATCCCAGCAGTTGACCTGCCCAACCGAGAGTCGTCTCGTAGGTCTGGCCGACGTTCATTCGGCTCGGGACGCCGAGCGGGTTGAGCACGATGTCGACCGGCGTGCCGTCCGGCAGGAACGGCATATCCTCCTCGGGGAGGATCTTGGCGACGATTCCCTTGTTGCCGTGGCGGCCGGCGATCTTGTCGCCGACGCTGATCTTGCGCTTCTGGGCGATGTACACCCGCACGATCATGTTGACGCCGGGTGGCAACTCGTCGTTCTTGTCGCGGCTGAAGACCTTGACGTCGACGACCCAGCCCTTCTCGCCGTGGGGAACGCGAAGCGAGGTATCGCGGACGTCCCGGGCCTTCTCGCCGAAGATCGCTCGCAGGAGCTTCTCCTCGGGAGGATGCTCGGACTCGCCCTTGGGCGTGACCTTGCCGACCAGGATGTCGTCCGGTTCGACCTCGGCGCCGATGCGGATGATGCCGCGCTCGTCGAGATCCTTGAGGGCGTCGTCGCCGACGTTGGGAACCTCGCGGGTGATCTCCTCGTTGCCCAGCTTGGTCGCGCGGGCCTCGATCTCGTACTTCTCGATGTGGATCGAGGTGAAGATGTCGTCGCGAACCAGGCGCCGGGAAAGCAAGATGGCGTCTTCGTAGTTGTAGCCTTCCCACGGCACGAAGGCGACCAGGATGTTCTTGCCCAGGGCCATCTCGCCGCCTTGCGTGGACGCTCCGTCGGCGATGACCTGTCCCTTGCCCACCTCATCGCCCTTGCGGACGGTGGGGTGCTGGTTGATGCAGGTGTCCTGGTTGGAACGCAGGAACTTGATCATGTGGTAGGTGCGGACCCGACCGGAGTTCTCCTTGACGACGATCTCGTTGGCCGTGACCCGCGTGACCACGCCATCGTCCAGCGCCAGGAGCACCATGCCCGAGTCCCGCGCCACGCGGTTCTCGATGCCGGTTCCCACGAACGGGCGCTCGGCGCGAAGCAGCGGGACCGACTGACGCTGCATGTTGGAGCCCATCAGGGCGCGGTTGGCATCGTCGTGCTCGAGGAACGGAATCATCGCCGTGGCCACCGAGATGATCTGGATCGGCGACACGCCCACGAGGTTGACGTCCTCGGGATCGGCGTAGCTGAACTCGCTCTTGAAGCGCACCGGCACCTTGGGATGCCGGAAGTGGGTACCGTCCTCGGTGAGCGGGGTGTCGCCAGGGGCGACCTTGAACTCGTCCTCCTCGTCCGCGGTCAGGTAGACGATCTCCTCCGTGACGCGGCCGTGGACGACCTTGCGGTACGGGGTCTCGATGAACCCGAACTCGTTGACGCGGGCATAGGTCGACAGCGAGCCGATGAGGCCGGCGTTGGGGCCTTCTGGCGTCTCGATGGGGCAGATGCGGCCGTAATGGGACGGGTGAATGTCTCGCACGGCGAATCCGGCGCGCTCGCGAGACAGACCCCCGGGGCCCAGTGCCGACAGGCGACGCTTGTGGGTGAGCTCGGCCAGCGGGTTGGTCTGATCCATGAACTGCGAGAGCTGGCTCGACCCGAAGAACTCCTTGATGGCCGCCACCAGGGGCTTGGCATTGACGAGATTCTGCGGGGTGAGGGTGTCGGCCTCCTGGATCGTCATGCGCTCCCGGATGATCCGCTCCAGGCGGGTCAGACCGACGCGGAACTGGTTCTGCAGCAACTCGCCCACGCTGCGAATACGACGATTGCCCAGGTGGTCGATGTCGTCGACGATACCGATATCGAAGTTGAGGTTGATCAGGTAGTCGATGACGCCGACGATGTCCTCCCGGACGAGAACCCGGTCCGTCATCGGCACGCTGATACCGAGCTTCTTGTTGATCTTGTAGCGGCCGACCTTGCCGAGATCGTAGCGCTTGGGATCGAAGAACCGGCTCTGCAGGACCGACCGACCGCCCTCGACGCTCGGCATGTCGCCGGGGCGCAACTTCTTGTAGACCTCGATGAGGGCCGCCTCGACCGAGTGCTCGGTCTTGTCGTTCTTCATCGTCTCTTGCAGGAACTCGCGGTGACGGAAGAGGTCCCACATCTCCTGGTCCTGGTATCCCAGAGCGCGCAGGAGTACGGTGGCATGCAGCTTGCGGGTCTTGTCGATGCGGACGAAGATCTGGTTGTTGACGTCGGTCTCGAACTTGAGCCAGGCGCCGCGGTTGGGGATGACCGTGGCGCTGTAGGTCTTCTTGCCGGACGGATCCGTCTCGCGCTTGAAGTACACGCCGGGGCTGCGGACGATCTGCGAGACGATGACGCGCTCGGCGCCATTGATGACGAACGTGCCGTGCGGCGTCATCACCGGCAGTTCGCCGATGAAGATCTCCTGCTCCTTGACCTCGCCCGTCTCCTTGGTGATCAGGCGGACGGGAATGCGCAGAGGCTGCGAGTACGTCGCGTCCCGCGACCGGCAATCCTCGACGGTGTACTTGGGTGAGCCGAGGCTGTAGTCGGTGAGGAAGTGCAGCTCCAGGCGGTTGGAGTAGTCGACGATGGGCGAGAAGGAAACCAGCTCCTCCCGCAGGCCCTCATCGAGGAACCACTTGAACGACTGCTTCTGGATCTCGATGAGATCGGGGAGCTTGGCCGAAAGCGATGGGGCGCTCGGGTATACGTTGACCCGCTCACCAGCATGGTTCGTCATTATTTTTCAACCACCTTTAGCAGTCGTCGGGGTGCAAGGCGCTGCCGGGACATCTGCTCCGCCCCCAGACGCCACAGGCCGATCCTCGCGATGCGGCGCGGATCGGCAAACAATTCAAAGGGTCGCGACTCCAAAACTTTGAAAACCCGGTTCTCGGGCGTTAGCAGAACGAGAATCGTAGCAGGGCCCTCCGGCAGCGTCAAGGCGAGCGAGGGGTGCTCGATAGCCCGATGGGTTGCCGGACTCCGATAACGTCACCGCCTTGGGCGGACCGCGAGAATTTCATCCTCCCGGCACGAGGGGAATGCCGTCGAGTTCGACGGCAGCCAGGCGCTGCGACGGCCATAATGGAGAGGTATCCTCCTGGCCGACCGAAGGTTCTGACGTGCGCCTGATTCATCTCCCCGAGCTGGATTCCACCAGCGATCATCTTCGCCGCCTGGCCTCGGACGCGGAACAAGGAGTGGCCCCCTGGACCGTCGTCGTCGCAGATCGCCAGACCGCCGGCCACGGGCAACAGGGCCGGCAGTGGATCTCCGAGGGCGGTGGCCTCTACGCCAGCATTCTCCTGCCGCCCGACACGGCGAGCTCCGCCTTCACCCTGATCGGGGGGCTGTCGGCCCTGGCGGCGTGCCAGCGCGTGTCCGGCGCCTCGAACCTCGGTCTCAAGTGGGTGAACGATCTGGTGTGGCTGGCCCCGGGAGAGGGCGGGACCCTGCGCGGCCGCAAGATCGGCGGCCTGCTGGCCGAGGCCTCGCATCGGCGATTCGTCATCCTCGGCATCGGGATCAACCTCGCGCCCGTGTCGGTACCCGACGCCGGCAGCCTGGAGCAGGCAGCCGGTCATCCGGTCGATCGCTGGGATCTCGTGGAGGCCATCGTCGCCGAGCTGGAGATCCGTCTCGCGCGCTGGCGGGTGGAGGGGGCGCCGCATGTCGTCGCCCAGTGGAAGGCCGCCTCGGTCACGCTGGGCCGCCGGATCCGGATCGAAAGCGGTGGCCGGACGGTCGAAGGGATGGCGGAAGACCTGGATGCCGACTGCAGGTTGCTCCTTCGACGGTCCGATGGCCAGCTCGAGTCCTTCTCGTCGGGCACCGTGCGCCTGGCAGACGGGTCGTACGCATAAGGGGTGCCATACGGGCTGGTTCTGGCGGCTCGGGCGCCAGTTCGAGGGTCGGCGTCGCCCGGCCGGGCTAGGGGCTCGCAGTGGGTTGTCGATTTGCTTGGGTGCCGGCTGGTTCGCGGTTCCGCTGCGCTGTCGGTCGACGCCGGCAGAAGGTTGGCGTGACAACGCTTCGCCACAAAGCGTGCGATCGCGCACATTGCCGATGTGATCGCCGCTGCTGACTTGTCCGGGAGGCTCCGGTTATGGTGAAGCCCATCGCGCCCTCACGAAAGGAAGCCACCTTGAACATCGTCTCGATCGACATCGAGCGCACGGATGGCAGGACCTTCTGCGGTACGCTCGAATACCGCCACCTTCACCACTATGGAACCCTCCTCTGGACCGTCGAGTGGCGTGAATCGCTCGAGGTCACGGTGGAATTCTTCCCGGGGACAGAATTCGAGGTCCTCGAGGTGGTGCGCGACCACCAGCAGCTGCTCATCGATCGCCTCCTCGATACCCTGGTCCAGCGGATCGACAAGGAGACGCTCTCCTTGTAGGGAGCGCGCTCGAGGGATCGAAGAAGCGGCATCGCGATCTTCGTGCGCATCTGGCGGGCGCATCTCGACGGGATTTGCGGCTTTGCGGGCTCACTGGGACATGAATTTGGTCATTCCAGGGGCTGGCCAAAATTCCAGGTGTCGAGGTATAAAGGAGATCCGGCGCCGTGAGCTTCTCCGGCGTCAACAATTCACCGCAAAGATGCAGGACCGCGGTCCAGCTCACCTGTGGTGCTGATGGCGGGCCGGCGATCGGATGACCCGAGAGGGTGGTGCGGCGCCAGGTGCCCGCCAGACGTTTTTTTTTGGGGGGGGGCGGGGCGAGCTCGTTGAGCCGATGCTGCGGGCCGGGTCTTGGATCTGTCGACGCAGCTGCCAGGGATCGATGTCTGTACCAGGGATTGCCGCCACGGATCGATTGACTGGC
>JAJYIO010000206.1 GCA_021790035.1 bacterium
CCTCGCTCCCACGGCGCCGGCGGTGGGCCAGACGCCCAGGCAGACGATCTGGCGCCTGAACAAGGCGCGGTTGTACCGGTACGAATCCCGCCGGACGCGGGGAGTGCCCATCTTGTTCTCGTACGCGCTGATCAACCGACCCTACATCCTGGATCTCCAGCCCGGGGCCAGCCTGGTCGAGTACCTGACGGGCGAGGGCTACGATGTGTACGTCCTCGACTGGGGAACCCCCGGCGAGGAGGATGCTCACCTCACCTTCGACGACTACGTGGTCGGCACACTGCCGCGCGCCGCTCGCGAGGTGCTGCGGGCTTCGGGCCAGCCGGAGCTGACGCTCATCGGCTACTGCATGGGCGGCACGATGGCTGGAATGTACACCGCGCTTCACCCGGGCGGGCCCGTTCGCAATCTCGTGCTGCTCACGGCTCCATGTGATTTTTCCAAGCCCGGCGTGATGGAGCGGTGGCTGGCGCCGGAGAACTTCGACGCCGACCATGTGGCCAGGGCGTTTCGCCTCGTGCCCGCCGATTTCCTCAACATGGGCACCAAGGGACTCAAGCCGATCCAGAACTACGTCTCCCCGTGGGTACGTCTGGCGGAGCGGGGAGAAAGCGAGTCCTTCGTCCGGACGTGGCGAGCGATGAACACGTGGGTCAATGACGGGGTCCCCTTCGCTGGCGCCGCCTACCGCCAGTGGATCCACGACTTCTACCAGCACAACAAGCTCGCCAAGGGGGACCTCGAGCTCGGCGGTCGCCGGGTCGATCTCTCCGCCATCACCTGTCCGGTGCTGAACGTGTCGGCCAGCGAGGATCATCTCGTGCCGGCGCACCAGAGCGAGGCCTGGCTGCACCGGATCTCGAGCGAGGACAAGACCGCCCTCACCATCCGCGGCGGGCACGTGGGCATCGTCGCCAGTCCGAGGTCTTCCGGCGACTTCTTCCCCAAGCTTGCTGCGTGGCTCGAGCCACGCAGCGAAGTCAGATAGGGGATTCTCTCTAGCTGAGGGCAAGCTGCTGCGTAGCTTGGCGTTCCAGGTGGCGAGGTTTCGATTTGGCAGGATGCCGTGGGCGAGATGGCTGGCCGGCTGGATTCCCGTGCCGGCAGGCGCTACCCTGGCGGTGTGTTCGGGCACCAGGTTCTCATCGCGAGCAAGCTCGCGCCTCCGGCGGTCAAGGGGGCGCACCTGAACCGGCCGCGCCTGCTGGACCGGCTCGACCGGATCCAGCAGCACCGGCTCACCACGGTGGTCGCCGGTGCGGGATTCGGCAAGACGACCCTCCTGTCCCAGTGGGCCGCCCGTTCGTCGTCGCCGGTTCTCTGGTACGACCTCACCGAGCGGGATGCCGATCCGCAGGTCCTGGCCCTGCACCTGGCTCACCTGCTGCACGCCGACGCGGCGCGGGAGATCCTGGAGCAGCAGGGCGGCGCAGCGCGTCACGGGGTCGAGGTCTTCGAGCACCTGGCCGCAGCGGCGGGCCGCTGCGAGGCCGGCACGACACTGGTCCTCGACGGCTTCCAGTCGCTGCATGCCGCCCCCCTGACCCTGGACCTGCTCGATCGCTTCACCCGGGTCCTGCCCACGGGCTTCGCTGTCGTCGTCGCATCGAGGGAGCCGCCGGCTCTTGCCGACTTGCCGCGCTGGAGCCTCGAGGGCGAGGTCCTCGAGGTGGGAGCCACCGCGCTGGCCTTTTCGGCGTCGGAGACCGGCGAGCTCTTCGAGCGCCTGCAAGGCCAAGAACTGGCGGCCGAAGCCGCTGCCGGACTTCAAGCCGCGACCGGGGGCTGGCCGATGGCCGTGCAGCTGGCCTGCCGGCTGGGCGCACCCGACCTGGTCGCGGAAGGGGGGCGCCCGCGCCGCGATCTCTTCGATTACCTCGCGCGGGAGGTTCTTTCCCGCGTGCCGAGCGCCGGGCGTGAGTTGTTGCTGGCGGTCGCCCCGCTGGACACGATCGATGCGGGCCTGGCCGCGACGCTGCTGGACGAGTCCCGGCGGTCGCAAGGCCCCGAGGCCGAGGTCGCCAGGGTGCTGGCTGCACTGGCGGATACCGGGCTGTTGACTCGGGTCGGGGCCGAGGGGCGATTTGCTTCCAACCCGATCTTTCGCGACTTTCTCCTCGCCGAGCTGCAGGCGGCCGGGAACCTGGCGAATGCCCGCAGGGCGTCGGCTCGTGCCCTGGCCAGCAGCGGGCGGGCCGAGGACGCCCTGGCTCTCTGGCAGGCGGCGGGCGAGGAAGATGAGGCGGCCGAGACGCTGGCCGCGATCGCTCCCGGCCTGGTCGAAGCTGGCCGGATCGACACCCTGCTCGGCTGGGCCGACCGCCTGCCGCAGGCCGCGGTGGCGGCGCGGGCGCAGCTTTGCGTGGCGGTGGGAGATGCCTGCCGGCTCGGGAGCCGCTTCGATCGGGCGATCGAGTTTCTCAAGATGGCCGCCGCGGCCGCCCTCGATCCGGCCGAGCGAGGTCGCGCCCTGGCGGCACAGGCCCGGGTGTACCTGGACACGGTCCAGCCTACCAGGGCCATTCGCCTGCTCGACGAGGCCCTCGCGGCGCTGCCGCCCGGCGCGGATCGCGACGATGCGTTGCTCCTTCTGGCCGAGAACAAGATCAACATGGGCGACGTCAGGGCGGCCGAGGCGCTGCTGCAGCAAGCCGCCGAGCGCGATCCCAGGGTCCTGCTGAACCGGTCGCGACTGCTCCTCAGGACCGGGCGATTGCGGCAGGTCCGAGCCCTCCTCGACACCGCACGAGCGGTTCCGCATGCCTCTGGCGCAGGTCCTGGCGTGGCCGCGGATGCGGATCTCCGGCAGAGCGACGCAGGGAGCCTGGAGCCCACCCAGGCTCACCGGGAGGCGGACCTGGTGATGTCGCTGGTCGAGGCGCTGATGGGGGATGCCGACCGAGCGCTGGCCCTCGCCAGCGGCGCCCTCGATCGCGCCCACCGGCAGGGAGCGCCGTACACCGAGGCGGCAGCCTTGATGCGGCGCGGACATGCCAAGCTGGTCCTGGGCGACGCTGCGGGGGCGGTGGCGGACTACGATGCCGCAGTGGAACTCGCCAACCGCCTCGGGATCGCCCGGCTCGGCGTCGAGGCCCGCATGGGCCAGTTGATGGCCCGGGCAAGGCTCGGGCGGCCCTTCGAGGCCGGGGAGGCGGAGCTCGCCGTCGACACGGCCCGGTTTGCCGGAGACCCATGGATGGCCGCCTTCGCGTGCGCCGGCATCGGGCACGCCCTGGCTCGCTGCGGGGATCCGCATGCCGGCCGTTGGCTCGACCAGGCTGCCGCGGACTTCGAGCGAACCGGCGACGGTTTCGGGATGGCCGTGGCGCTTCTGGGCCGGGCCGTGCTGGACCGCGAGCGCGGCGACCCGGCCGCGATGAAGCTGCATCTGCAGGCCGTCGAGGCCCAGGTCAGGCGCAACGGCAGCGACTTTCTGCTCGAGCGCCCGACGTTGCTAGGGTTTGCCAGCCCTGACGCCATGAGCCACTTCTTCGCTTTTCAGGCGGCGGGCGGGATGCCGCCGCTGGCGGCCTCGCGGACCGTGCCGACCGAGCGCCTCCGGATCCGCACGATGGGCGGGTTTCGGCTCGAGGTTGCGGGCACGGCATCGTGGCGGCGTGGCAAGGCCAGGGAGCTGCTGCACCTGCTGATCACCCGGCGCGGGGAGTGGCTCCCCAAGGTGCAGATCATCGACACCCTCTGGCCCGAGCTCGGTCCCGAGGTTGCTGACGGCACCTTTCGGGTCGCGCTCAACGCCCTCAACAAGGTACTGGAACCGGATCGCCCCTCGGGCCAGAACCCGCGCCACGTAGTCAAGCAGGCCGGATCCTACCGGATCGACGAGGCCTCGGTGTGGATCGACGTCGCCGAGGCCGAGCGCCTGCTGGACTCCGCCCGCTCGGCCGATCTAGCCACCGCGGTCAACCTCTACCGCAAGGGTCTCGAGCTCATGCCCGGCCCCTTCCTCGCCGAGTTCCCCGGGCTCGGGAGCTGGTGCGACCGCGAACGCGAGCGGCTCGAGGCGCGGTTCACGGATGCCTCGCTGCACCTGGTGCGCCTGCTGCTGGCCGCCGGCCAGGCAGAGGAGGCCGTCGGGTGGGCCGAACGCCTGATCGCCCGGGATCCCTGCGCCGAGGAGGGCTACCGCCAGCTCATGGAGGCGCGGTTTGCCCTGGGCGATCGAGTACAAGCGCTCAAGGCCTACGATCGCTGCCTCGCCGCTCTCGACGCGGAGCTCGGCGTCGAGCCGATGCCGGAGACCCGGGCCCTCAAGGATCGCATCCTGTCGGCCGCGCCCCCGGTTACGAAGGGGTAACGGCGCCCCTTCAAGCTATCGAACAGGTGTCGAAGCAGACCCTGCAGCAAGAAGGAGACAGTGGACTCATGACCGGCGGACGGGTTTCGGGCAAGGTTGTCATCGTCAGTGGCGCGGCGAGGGGCATCGGGGAGGCCACGGCCACCCTGCTGGCGCAGGAGGGTGCGCGGGTGGCGGTCTGGGATCGCGATCGGGCCGGAGCCGAGGCTCTGGCCAGCTCCTTGCGAGCCAGCGGGCACGAGGCGATCGGAGACGGCGTGGACGTCACGGATCGCCAGAGTCTCGAGAAGGCCGCACAGCGGGTCGTAGCCGAGTTCGGCGGGATCGACGCCCTGGTCAACAACGCCGGGATCACGATCGATCGCTCCTTGATGAAGATGACCGAGGAGGACTTCGACAAGGTCATCGCGGTCAACCTCAAGGGGGTCTTCAACTGCACGCAGGCCGTGGTTCCCCACCTCGTGTCCCGCGGCGGCGGAGCCATCGCCAACGCATCCAGCGTGGTGGCCCTGTATGGCAACTTCGGGCAGACGAACTACGTGGCTTCCAAGGCGGGCGTCATCGGCATGACCCGCACGTGGGCCCGCGAGCTCGGCCGCAAGAATATCCGCGTCAACGCCGTCGCCCCGGGCTTCATCGCCACGGACATGACGGCCGCGATGCCCGAGGAGGTGCTGGCTGGGATGCGAGACAAGACTCCGCTCGGACGCCTGGGCGCTGCCGAGGACATCGCCAGGGCCTATCTCTTCTTGATCTCGGACGACGCGTCGTTCATCACGGGCCACGTCCTCTCGGTCGACGGAGGCCTGGTGATCTGACGATCCTCCCTCGCAAGCTCGGGTAGTGACTCGAGGGAACCCGCCGGTTCCCTCGAACTCTCTCCAGCTGAGGGCAAGCGGCTGCGTAGCTTGGCTCCACGGGTTGCGTGGGTTACGCCATCAGGACGCAGTTCGCGAGAAGGCGGGCCGCGCTCGGGTAGTGACTCGAGGGAACCCGCCGGTTCCCTCGAACTCTCTCCAGCTGAGGGCAAACGGCTTGGCCGCCGGGACTTCTCGGGCCCGATCCAACGGAGCCAGGAGCGCTTTACGGGCGATCGCTGAGCCAGGCGACCAGATCGTCCCAGTACTGCGGAGTCGACGCGCCGGTGGCATCCTTGCCCAGGGCGATGCCCAGGTGAGAGGTGGGGTACTCGATCGCCGTGCAGTCGTCCGAGCCGACCAGACCCTCGAGGGCCGCGCAGGAAGCGCTCGGGGCGATGTGGTCGTACTGGGCGGACATGACGAGGACCGAAGCTCGGATTTCCGCGAGGCGAGCCGGCCCGTTTTCGAGCGGCCAGGTGCCGTCCTTGATCAGC
>JAJYIO010000207.1 GCA_021790035.1 bacterium
CCGCCGAGCTGATCGACGAGCAGCCGCTCTTCCGCCCGGATCCGGGCCACGATCAGGCCGACCAGGACGATGCCCAGCCCCACCCCCAGCGCCGATCCCAGGAGCAACGGGGCGCCGATGGCCATGGCGGCCGCACCGAGATACATCGGGTGACGCACGAAGCCGTAGACACCCGAGGATACGACGTGATGCTGCCGCTCCTCTTGAATCCGAACCAGCGGCGACAGGAAGGTATTGTCCGAAAAAGCCCGAAACATCAAGCCTGTGGACACGACCAGCAAGACCATCCCCAGGACCTCGAGGCCGATCGGCCACGCCGGGGTAAAGTGCAGGCGCATCGCGTCGAGGGGCATGACGACCAGCCAGACCAGGAAGGCAACCCAGATCCCGTACACGAAGACCCGATCCCAAAGCGGGGTGTCCTTGCCCGGCCGACGGTACCGCTCGGCGAGCAGGGCCGGGTCCTTGAGGTACAGGTAGACGACGATGAGGAAGCAGGTGCCCGCGAACCAGCCGCCGAACAGCCAGCCCTCGAGCCAGCTCCAGTTGCCCCCGAGAACCAGCACCAAGGTCGGATAGACGAGCAGGTAGACGCCCGTCAGAAGCAACCGCAGAGGAGTCGGTCCGGAAAGCTGCGCTCCCATGGCATCCCCCTTTGGCCCGGCTGCCGCTCTCGAAGCACGATGAAGCGGCCTCGTTTCAATACGGTCAGGATCACAGCAAGTCCAGGCCCTGGGAGCAATGGCCAGATCGCACATCGTCACACGCGCTCGACCGGCTGCTGGATTCACGTTTCCAGCAGCCAGGCCGGTGTGGAACCTGCGCCAGTTGCAAGGCCAAGCTACGTGCCAGCTTGCCCGCAGTCCGAGAGCGTTCGAGAGAAGCGAGGGCGAATCGAAGGTTCAGGTCAGTTCTGGGCGAGTGCCTTGTGCTGCCCCACCTCGAGCTGCTCGAACCAGTCGAGGAATCGGCCGACATCGGCGCCCTTGAAGATGGCCCCGTGCTGCGGACAGAGGAAGTCGATGTCGAGCTTGCGCACCCTGCGGATCCAGGCGTTCTTGGCGTCGTTCGACGGCATCCAGCGGACGTGGAAACCGCGCATGTAGGTGACGTGCTGATCGAAATCCTTGACGAAGAGACCCTGCTTGTCTTCGGGCAGCAACGCGGCGCCGATGTCTCCCGAGAACAGGATCTTGGCGCTGGGATCGTACAGCGAGAAGTTGCCCGGCGAATGGCAGAAGTGCGCCGGAACGATCTGAACCTCGCGGCCCCGGGTTCCGATGCGGAGGGTCCCTCCCTCGTCGGGGACGTCCACGAAGTTGGAGACGTAATCGTAGCCATAGTGCGCCAGGAACCCTCGCCACATCCACGGGATGTAGATCTTGGCATCGGGACGAAGGCCAAGCCATAGTGGCAACGAGGAAAAGATGTCCGGATCCTGGTGACTGGCGAAGAACGCCCGGATCTGCTCGATGCGGATGTGGCGGGAGATCTCGCGCAGGACCGCGGGAAAGATCTCGGTCCCTCCGGGATCGAGGAGCAAGGCCTCGTCCTCGCTCACGATCAAGTATTCATTCGTGTCGATCACGGACTCGGGGCGATCGGGATCCCGCACCATGGCAAGCCAGCGATGGTGGCCGTCGTCGAAGAGAATCTGCGTGTTCAAGCTATCGCTCCTTGTCGCTGGGCGGAAACCCGGATCTGCTCTTGCATCTCGAGCAGGCGCGTCCCGAGATCCGACCCCAGCTGTCCGAGCTGTTCGGCAATGGCGTTGAAGAAGGTTTCGTTGGCGTGATCGCGGCTGGCCTCGGTCCGGAAGTAGACCGAGATCATCCGGATGCGTCGATTCTGCTTCTCGAAGTCTGCCAGCTCGTCGTTCATCGCATCGAGAACGGCGGCTACCCGGGTGAGGGTGTCCGCGACCCTGGCCTCTGAAGCCAGGTAGGCGTCGGAAATGAGGGCGACGTTGCTGCGCACGATCTCGCTCTCGGGTTCCTCGTTCATCCAGTCCGCTCGCAGGTGGCCGTGGACCTGCGCACGCATGATACCCGTGAGCGACACCTGGATGAGCTGCTGGGTCGAAGCCAGGACCTTTTCGGCAAAGATGCCCACCCTCTTGGCGATCGTCCCGGCCTCGCGTCCCAGCACGAGCAAAGCCTGCCGATTCTCGGTGGAGTTGGACGCCGTGATTCCCGCGTTGAGGGCGATGATGTCCATCCCCAGGGCATGCTCGCGCAGCTGGTGGGCCGCCTGACCGAGCCCGATGAAGGTGTGGTAATAACGCAGTAGATCCTGGAACGACGGAACGGTTGCAGAGGTTCGGGTCGAAGGCTTCAGAGCCATGGTCCTTTCAATTCCCCGGGGCGCGTCTTAGGAGTAGGCGAACTTTTATACCATTCCGGGTCAGTAAAAACTACCGACCAGAGCCGTGATTTGCTCAAGGCCCATATCAAGTTCATTCATCTTCACCCATGTTCTGGGGGCATTCGCCTATCATTCCGCGGAAGCCTTGGCGCGGCAAGCGAACGGTAATTGCCTACAATCGTGAGACGAAGCGGGCCACCGGGTAATGACACTCCAAGGACGGCGGGGCCGGGCCTTTCGAAAGGGACGCAATGCGAATCGGAACCAAGATCCAGATCATCGGGTTTGTGGGCGCGATCTCGATCTCCGCCGTGGTCGGGTCGGTTGCCTGGTCGCTGATTCGCCCGCTGGCAGATGACAACCGCCTCGAGTCTCAGCATGAGGTTCCGCTGATCTTTCTGGGCGGCCAGATCGCACAGGACTTCTCGGCCATGCGGGGGACCGCCTACGCGGTCGCAGCCCGGATCGCCGTCAACGATCCCGCGGCGGCCAGGCAGTCCAAGCTTTTCCAGGACGAGGCCGCGTCGTACAGCGCGCTGATCGCGAAGTACCAGAACCGGGTCTCGATACCGCAGGAGCGCGCCGACCTCGACGCGGTGAACTCCGGTTTCCACTCGTTCGTCGAAGCGGCCCGCCAGATGATCGCCTTTGCCCAGCTCGGCGACTTCGATCATGTCTCTTCTGCTGCCGATTCCCTGGTCTCGCCCCGATACCAGGCCGTGCAGGCGGCCATCAGCAAGCTTCAGGCCGACAACCGCGCTGCGGCCTCGGCCATCGAAAGCCGCTCCGAGGCCAGCTTGACGCGCCTCTTCGTGATGAGCGGCGGCGCACTGGTCCTCGTGATGATCTTCGGCTCCTTGGCCGGCTTGTTCTTCAGCCGGTGGTTCACGCGTTCGCTGGCCCGGATCTCGGATGCCGCGGGAGACATGGCCAAGGGTAACCTCGACCAGCGCCTCGACGACGCGGCCGATGACGAACTCGGAGATCTGGCCCGCGCCTTCAACCAGATGGTAGAAAGCATGCGCAAGACGGTCAGCGAGGTCCGAGGGACGGCGGGTCAGGTGGCAGGCGGGGCCGAGGCCGTCAGCGCCCGGGCGCAGGAGGTCGCCTCGACCTCCCGGGCCATGGCGACCTCGACCGAAGAGACGTCCAGCGGTATGGAAGAGATGGCGGCCAGCATCCAGATGGTGAGCGAGAACGCCGAATCGCTGGCGGGAAGCGTGGGCGAGACGTCGAGCTCCATCGAGCAGATGGTGGCGTCCATACGGCAGGTTGCCGGCAATGCCGAATCCCTTTCGTCGGCGGCCAGCCAGACTGCGGCGAGCATCGAGGAGATGGCAGCCAGCATCCAGGAGGTCGCCAACAACGTCGACATCGCCAACCGAGCCGGCGAACGAGCCGCCGACCAGGCCAGATCCGGGAGCGAGGCCGTCATGCAGACCATCGACGGCATGGGTCGGATCAGCCAGGTGATGACCGAGGTGGTCTCGGTGATGCAAAGCCTCGGCAAGGGTTCGGCCGAGATCGGCAACATCATCGAGCTCATCGACGACATCGCCGAGCAAACCAATCTGCTGGCCCTCAACGCCGCGATCGAGGCGGCACGAGCTGGCGAGCACGGACGCGGATTCGCGGTCGTGGCGGACGAGGTCCGCAAGCTCGCCGAGCGCTCGGCGGAGGCGACCAAGGATATCGCCGGTCTCATCAAGTCCATCCAGAAGGAAACCGGGCAGGCCATCCGCAGCACCCAGATGGGCAGCGAGGCGATCCAGGAGGGCTCCAGGCTGGCCGAGAGCGCGGGCGAAGCGCTCGGAGAGATCGTCAGCGCAGTGTCGGAATCCTCGACCCTGATGCTCCAGATCGCCAGCGCCAGCCACGAGCAGGAAAGCGCAGCCCGGCAGATCGCCCAGGCCGCCGGCCACATGAACCAGCTGACCCAGCAGGTTTCCGTCGCGACGCGCGAGCAGGCCAAGGGCAGCGAGCAGATCATCCGCGCCGTCGAGTCGATGAACAAGATGACGCAGTTTGTTTCCCAGGCCACTCGGGAACAAAAGAGTGGCGGGGAGCAGGTCGTCAAGGCCATGGAGGTCATCGGCCGGCTCACCCAGGAGGGAGCCGGCGCCACGGCTCAGATCTCCGAGGCCGCCGCTGCCATGCGCTCGCAAGCCGATCGACTCCTCGCTCAGATATCCTTCTTCAAGCTTGCAGAGGCATCGGCTCGCAAATCTCCGTCGCCCAAGCATTCCGGACTCGAGGCCACCGTGGCCCCGGTCGCGGAACTTTCCCCGGTCGCGAGGTCCTGATATGGAGTCTGAATCCAAAGACCGGCTGCAGCTGGTCAGCTTCTCCCTTAGCAAGGAAGAGTACGGCCTCGACATCTCGGCCGTGCAGGAGATCGTCCGCCTCACGGACATCACCAAGGTGCCGCGCGCTCCCCAGTTCGTGGAGGGCGTCGTCAACCTGCGGGGCAAGATCGTGCCCGTGATCGATCTGTGCCGGCGCTTCGGGCTCACCACCGAGCCATACGACAAGCGCACTCGCATCATCATCGTGACGGTATCCGGGCGCACGGTCGGCTTCATCGTCCATGCGGTCAACGAGGTCCTGCGCATCGCGGCCGACGCCGTGGATCCCACTCCCGAACTCGTGTCGTCGGATCTCGACTCGACCTTCATCAAGGGCGTGGGCAAGCTCACGGATCGCCTCATCATCTTGCTCGATGTCGACCGGATCCTGGATAGGGGCGAGATCGCGGCGCTCGGACTGGGTACCGCTCCGCTCGACCCAGAGGCTCAACGCGCCCGCGCTGCCGTCTAGCAGCTCAATTCGTCGCATCTTCGAGGAACCACATGGTCCAAGCTACCGGTTTTGATTACCTGAGGGCGTTCGACGAGGCTGCCGAGCGCGTTTTCCAGGAAATCCTGGGCGAGACCCCCGCCAAGGGGCCTCCGATCGTCAACGCCGGCCCCACGCAGCTGCAGGCCGTGAACGTCAACATCGGCATTGCGGGCGCACTGGCGGGGCACTTTCGCCTGGGCATGGATGATTCCACCGCACGGGCGCTTGCCGGGGCCATGCTCGGCGAGGACGTCACCGAACTCGACGAGATGTCGCTGTCGGCGCTCTGCGAGGTGGCCAACATGATCGCCGGCAGTGCCCGTTCCAGCCTGACGCACGCGGGGGCTCTGTCCGAGATCACTCCTCCCTCGATCCTCCTGGGCCAGGGGCTGAGCGAGTCCTGGTACAACCTGCGGACCGTGTCCGTCCCCCTCACACTCGGGGCGGG
>JAJYIO010000208.1 GCA_021790035.1 bacterium
CAGGCCTTCCTTGGAGCCGATGAGCGGCAGGACCTCGGTGCGAGGATCGAGGTCGACGCCGTAGCGGCGGCCGTACCAGTCGGCGATCGCCTTGCGGAAGCTGTCCTTGCCCTTGAAGCCGGGATAGCGATGATTGGACGGGTCCCGCAAGGCGGCGATCATCCGCTCGACGACTTCTGGCGGGGTGGGCTGGTCGGGCGAGCCGATGCCGAGATCGATGCACTTGAGGCCTTTTTTCTCGGCCGCGGTGCGAAGCACCTCGAGCTGCGCGGTGGCATACGGCGGAATGCCCGCCAAGCGGTCAGCGATGGCGAAGCGATCGACGGTGGAGGTCATGAAGGTCTCCTTGAAAGCGCCTTGCAACCGGCGCCGGGAACGCGAGAGGCGAGAGCGTCGGCCTCCAGCATGGCGCGACCGAGGGTAAGGGCATCGACGGCCACGGGGAGGCGATGGAGGGTAGAGTCCGGCTCCATCGCGATCTCCACGGCGCGAGCCAGGCCGGCTACGGTGTCGGGCAGGCCCAGGGACTCCAGCGTGAGCGGGAGCCGGAGGTCCGCCAGGAAGGCGATGAATTCTTCGATCTCGGCGAGCCCGCGGTCCTGCAGGATGAACTGGACCAGGAGGCCGAACGCGACCTTCTCGCCGTGCAGGCTACGGGAGGTCCCCGGGAGATGGGTCAAGCCGTTGGCAACGGCGTGAGCTGCCACGCTGCGGCACATCGAGCCGCCCAGGCCGCTTACGGTGCCGGTCAGGAGCACGTTCAGATCCGCGACGCGGACGCCCGCATCGCGATCCCCCGACAGCGCGGCCTTGGCGTGCCGAACCAGTTGCTTGTGGAGGTGATGGCCGAGCTCGACTGCCCCGGCCGACGTGGCGTCGGCGGAGCCGAGATCCACCGCCGAGTCCGACTCGTACCATTTGGCCATCGCGTCGGCGACGCCCGCCGCCAGGAGCCGCACGGGCGCGTCGAGGATCAGGCCATGATCCAGGAAGACCGCCTGCGGGGCCTGCTCGAGGGAAACGCCGTAAAGCCACCCCCCGGCGTCGCTGTAGACGTTGGAGAGCGCCGTCCAAGCCGCGCAGGTCGCGGCGCTGGTCGGAACCGTGTAGACCGGCAGGCCGAGGCGGTGGGCCGCGAGCTTGGCCGCGTCGAGGGCCTTGCCGCCGCCGACGCCCACGATGGCGTCTGCCCCGCGAGCTTCGAAGCACAGCCGGTCCATGGTGCTCTCGGACACCTGCTCTCCGTAGAAGAGCACCTCGATCGCGACCCCGGCGGACGACAGCGCAGCCTCCACGGCCTTCGAAGCCGGGCCCCACGACGTCGATCCCGTGACGATCGCCACGCGTGATGCCACCCGACCGACCGCGGGCCCGAGTTCTCCCAGCGCGCCGTCTCCCGCGTACACTCGCGCCGGGCCGACCGTCAGCAGACGCTGAACTGGATCTTCTCGCATGCGATGCCCTCGGACGTCCTCGCTGTCCAAACGCTGTCATTGTAACACTTGCCCGTCGTCCGGCGCTCGCCCCGGAGAGCGGCGCATTGGCCCGTCATGCAGATCCCGGCGCCCGGGTCGGGAACGAGGTGCCGTCGCGGGATTCGACCCGGTGTTCCGGCGAGCCGACGCGTCTGGACGGCTGGCAGCAGGCGCGGGTAGTCCATTCCTGGTAAAATCAAAACTTCTTCGGAGTTAGCGCAAACGACCACAGATCGGGAGGGACCGCATCCCATGCCCACCACGGGGCTCGACGACGCACCTGGCGCCGGCACCGCCGTGCAGCCGGGCGCTGCGTACACGGCTGCACAGATCCAGGTCCTCGAGGGACTGGAGCCGGTTCGCAAGCGGCCGGGCATGTACATCGGCAGTACGGGCGAGCGCGGTCTGCATCACCTCGTCTACGAGGTCGTCGATAACTCCATCGACGAGGCCATGGCTGGCATATGCAATCGCATCGATGTGTTGCTGACCGCCGACCACGTCGTCTCGGTCACGGACGACGGCCGCGGCATCCCGGTCGAGACGCATCCTCAGACGGGCAAGAGCACGCTCGAGACGGTCATGACCGTCTTGCACGCGGGCGGCAAGTTCGGAGCGGGTGGCTACAAGGTCTCGGGGGGGCTGCACGGCGTCGGCGTCTCGGTCGTCAACGCGCTCTCCGAGTGGTGCGAAGTCGAGGTCAAGCGTGATGGCAAGCTGTGGCGCCAGCGCTACGAGCGCGGCAATCCATGCGGCGAAGTCGAGGCGGTCGGTCCGGCCGAGGGAACCGGCACCACGACGCGATTCAAGCCGGATGCCACGATCTTCGAGACGGTCGAGTTCAATCCCGAGACGCTGGCGCATCGCTTCCGCGAGCTGGCTTTCCTCAATCGCGGGGTCTCGATCGCTTTCCGGGTCGAGAATGCCGACGGCACGGCCAGCGAGGACGTCTTCCATTACGAGGGAGGGCTCATCGAGTTCGTGACCTTCCTCGACGAGAACAAGGACGCCTTGCATCCCAAGCCCATATTCATCGAGGGTGAGCGCGACGGCGTGGTCGTCGAGGTGGCGATGCAGTACACCACGGGTTACTCCGAGACGGTGCTGGCCTTTGCCAACAACATCAACACCGTCGACGGTGGCACGCACCTGGCGGGTTTCCGCAACGTCCTCACGCGCCTGCTCAACGAGTACGGGCGCAAGGCCAATCTCATCAAGGAGAACGAGCAGAACCTCGCCGGCGAGGACGTCCGGGAGGGCCTCACGGCGGTGGTGTCGGTCAAGGTTCCCGAGCCGCAGTTCGAGGGGCAGACCAAGACCAAGCTCGGCAACACCGAGGTCCAGGGCATCGTCCAGACCGTGGTGGGCGATGGGCTGGGTCACTGGCTCGAGACCAATCCCCAGGTCGGCAAGGCCGTCCTCGGCAAGGCTCTCGAGGCCCTGCGCGCACGCGAGGCCGCCCGCAAGGCTCGCGAGCTCACTCGTCGCAAGAGCGCGCTCGAGGGGGGCACCCTCCCGGGCAAGCTGGCCGATTGCTCGGATCGTGAGCCCGATCGCTGCGAGCTGTACATCGTCGAGGGCGACAGCGCCGGCGGTTCGGCCAAGCAGGGCCGCGATCGGCGTTTCCAGGCCATCCTTCCGCTGCGGGGCAAGATCCTCAACACCGAGCGGGCCCGCGTCGATCGCATCTACGCCAACGAAGAGATCCAGGCCATGATCCTGGCGATCGGTACCGGGATTGCCGACGATTTCGACCCCGGCCGGCTGCGGTACGGACGCATCATCATCATGACGGATGCCGACGTCGACGGCAGCCACATCCGGACCCTGCTCCTCACCTTCTTCTATCGCTATGCCAAGGAGCTCGTGGAGCGCGGCCATATCTACATCGCGCAGCCGCCGCTCTACAAGGTCGAGAAGGGCAAGATGGTCCGCTACTGCTACTCGGATCGCGAGCTGGAGCAGGCCAAGGCCCAGATCGGCGACGATAACCTCACGATCAGTCGTTTCAAGGGTCTGGGCGAGATGATGCCCCAGCAGCTCTGGGAGACGACGATGGATCCCGCCAGCCGCACCTTGCTTCAGGTCGACATCGACGATGCTGTCGAGGCCGAGAAGCTCTTCACCACGCTCATGGGCGACAAGGTCGAGCCCCGGCGCGAGTTCATCCAGATGCACGCCCGCGAGGTCAAGAACCTCGACATCTAGACGGCAGGCCGGGTGGGGCTCTCGGCGGGTTCGACCTCGCCGACCCGGATGACGTCGACCCGAGACAGGCGCCGGGCGGCAACCTCGATCGCCGCCGGGCTGCGGTCGATGCCGATCCAGCGGCGGCCCAGGCGCTCGGCTGCCAGCAAGGTCGTGCCGGATCCGCAGAAGGGATCGATGACCAGGTCGCCCGGGCGGGTCGTCATCTTGACGATCCGCTCGAGGAGGCAGAGCGGCTTCTGCGTGGGGTAACCCGTGGCCTCCGCGTACCGGGGGCTGTTCCGGATCTCCGGGAGGTCCGCCCAGACCGAGCGCAGCAGCGATCCCTGCATCACGAAGGCGATCTCGTCGTCCTGCGGGGGGCGCTGGTGCTGGCGGATGAATCGCCGCTGCAGCCGGGCGTGGGTCTGGCCCTCGCGCCGGATCCGTCCGAACGGAACCCGGCCCTCGGCGTCGGCATAGTGGCCCCACCGGCGGGTCATGGAGTCCGAGACCTGGTCGCCGCGAGGCGGGTTGAAGACGTGATCCGGGCCATTGGCATACCAGAGCAGGACGTCGTGCTTGCGCGGCAGGTGACGCCGGACGCTCGTGAGGGCTCCCCCCTGGTAGAACCAGACGATCTCGTTGAGGAAGCGGCCGAACACCTCGTCCATGACCAGCTTGACCGCGTGCGACGCGTGGTGATCGAGGTGGACGATGACGGTGCCATCGGGAGCGAGGACGCGTCGCACGAGGACCAGGCGCTCGTAGAGCATCTGGATGTACGCGTCCGGCCCCAGATCGTCACGGTAGGCATCCGCGCCGTCCATCTTGAAGGCGTCGCCCGTCATGAACGGGGGATCGAGGTACACCAGGCGGGCCATTCGCCCAGCCAGGCCAGCGAGCGCCTCGAGGTTGTCCTGGTGGATCAAGAGGGGCTCCGTCGAGGGCAACGCCAGCGGTTCGACCGCCGGCTCGCGCTTACCCTCCCACTCGAGGCGCATGGCTGGCCTTTCTGCTGTCGTCTGCATCTGGCTGGGCGGTCTCGGCGACGAGCCGGGTTCCGATGCCCGGAGGAACTCTCCCGCCCGCACGCTCGATCCGCATGGCAGCATCGTAGTCAGGAGAAAGATGCGGTCAAGCGCCCGCAGGGATCCGCGCCGTTCGATCCGTGAGCCGAGCTAGGGCTGGTCGGGCGAATTCTCCTCGATGCGGGCCTCTTGGGGGCGATGGCTGTCCTCTTCCGCGGCGGCGCTCACGAAGGTCGGGTGTCCCCCCCAGGTGAGGGGCGGGGCCTCGAAGATGGGGCCGCCCATCTCGAGGGCGCTGGCCATGCTGCTGACCAGGAGCAGGCTGCCGGCTGCGATCGTCAGGCTCTCGTAGAGGCCCGCGGAAAAAAGCGCTCCCACGATGATGGTCCCGGCGCCCATCGCGCTGGTCACCCAGGAGAGGATGGCCGGTTGGTGATTCCATGCCCGCGCCGCACAGAGCAACTGGGCTACGAATCCCACCGAAGCGTCGACGATGAGGACGGGCCAGTACGGGAAGCTCACGCCGAGCCCCGGCGTGCCGAAGAGGGTCCAGGCGGGCATCCAGAGGCCCATGAGGAGGAGCCACGCGGACGCCAGGACCCCGACCTCGGCGGCCCGCAGCGCCCAGAGCCTCCGGCGGGTCTGCGATGTCCGGCCGCCAGTTTTCGAATCCGCCTTCGCCATCGTTCACCTCTCACAAGAAACTCTCTGCTCCGGCTTCGCCGGCAGGGACTTGAGAGGGGCCCTTCGCCCCTCTCAAACTCGCCCCCCGCTGCGGGCAAGCTGCTGCGTAGCCACGCTCGGCAGGTGGGAACCTCCCCTTCGGGGCAGTGACTGCGGGGTCCGTGCCAGCCCCCGCATGCCCCCACTGCTGCGGCCGAGCCACTACGAAGCCACGC
>JAJYIO010000209.1 GCA_021790035.1 bacterium
GCGAGGCCGCCGCGGAATTCGCGCCGCGGCAGGGTGAGCAGGGTCAGGGGATCCGCCACGACGAGTTTGGGCTGGTGGAAGGCCCCCGCGAGGTTCTTGCCCTCTGGCAGGTTGACTCCGACCTTCCCGCCGACCGAGGAATCGATCTGCGCCAGCAGGGTCGTCGGCACCTGCACGAAGGGTACCCCTCGCAGGTACGTCGCCGCGACGAATCCCGCCAGGTCGCCGACCACGCCGCCCCCGAGGGCAATGACTGGATCCTGGCGCTCCATCTCGGCGGCGATGAGCGTGCGATAAAGCGCCTGAACCCGAGCCAGCGACTTGGTGGGTTCTCCCGCCGGCACCAGAACTGGTTGCGCCTTCCAGCCGGCACCGGCCAGCGACGCCAGGGCGGTCTCTCCATACCGGCGCCAGATGGCCGGATGGCTCACGATCACGCACCGCCCGGGCCGTCCCACCGTCTCCTGCATCGAGCCGCCCAGGCGCGCCAGCCCACCCGGCGCGACCACGATGTCGTAGGAGCGCTCCGGGAGCTGCACCCGCACGGCACGCGCCGGTGCGACGAACCGGCTGGCGATACGGCGTGCGAGGTCCAGCGGGGTGCCGCGGCCCGCGGGAATCTGGTAGGGAAGGGAGCGGTAAAGGCCCTGGCGCTCGGCATGCCGGGCGTAGAAGGTCGCCCGTTCGGTGGCCAGCGGGCGACCCTGCCCGGCTGCGCGCTGCCAGAGCAGGGAGACCGGGGCGTCGAGGTGGAGGATCGGGCCCAAGGCGCTCAGCTGCGCCCGGTTGACTTCCGAGACGATGGCCCCTCCGCCCGTGGCGATCACCGCCGGACCGGCACCGGCCTGCAGGTTCGCGATGGCCTCGGACTCGCGCCGGCGGAATCCCTCCTCGCCCTCGATCCGGAAGATGTCCGGGACGGACATCCCGGCCTCGCCGGCGATCACCTCGTCGAGATCGACGAAGCGCCATCCGAGCCATCTGGCCAGCTCGCCGCCCACGCTGGTCTTGCCAGCTCCCATGAACCCGGCCAGCACGAGACTTGCTGGCGCGAATGCGCTCGAACTCGGCATCCATCAGGCCCCAAGATCGGGCTCAAGCTCCCGGCGAAGGATTCGAACCTCCACAGGCAGATCCAGAGTCTGCAGTCCTACCATTAGACGAGCCGGGAAAGGCGGTCTTGATATTAGCAAAGAGCGACTAGGCGGTCAACGTGCCCCGAAGAGCCGGGTATCTCGCCCTCTTTCCGCACCGCTTCATGGGCATCCCGAGTACTTCTCCGGGAACGATCGGGGCCAATGGCTCGGGTAGCGAGCCCACCGGACCGGCAAATGGAATCGAGGAAGGCTCCCCGGGGCAGCGCGAAAGGACCGTCATGATGCCCGTCGTCGGGTCGCGCGGAGAGCCTCGGGTAACCTGCGGAGCTGTGGTATCATGAGCCATTCAGGTCATGGGGCCAATAGGGGCTTTCCACCGTCCTGAACCGGAGGCTCTCGTTGTCCGACCCCCAGATTCCGCAGAAGATCCTTCCGCGCAGCCTGCCCGCCGAGTTGCGGCAGAGCTACCTCGACTACGCCATGAGCGTCATCGTGGGACGGGCGTTGCCGGATGTCCGCGATGGCCTCAAGCCCGTGCATCGCCGCATCTTGTACTCGATGCACGAAAACAACCTGACGGCGGAACGCAAGCACCGCAAGAGCGCGACCGTCGTCGGTGACGTGCTGGGCAAGTACCACCCGCACGGCGATGCCAGCGTCTACGACGCCATGGTGCGGTTGGCCCAGGATTTCAACATCCGATATCCCCTGGTCGACGGCCACGGCAACTTCGGATCGCTGGATGGCGATCCCCCGGCCGCCTACCGGTACACCGAGGCCCGGCTTTCGCGAATCTCTTCCGAGCTCCTGGTCGACATCGACGCCGAGACGGTCGATTTCCTGCCCAACTACGATGGCACGACCGAGGAGCCCACGGTCCTTCCAGCTCGTATCCCTAATCTTCTGATCAACGGCTCGGCCGGCATCGCTGTGGGGATGGCGACCAACATTCCCCCGCATAACCTCCACGAGGTGTGCGACGCGCTGGCGGCTCTGATCGACTCTCCCGACCTCACGTCGAGCGATCTGATGACCTACGTCAAGGGGCCGGACTTCCCCTCGGGCGGCATCATCATGGGCGAGCGTGGCATCCACGACGCCTACACCACCGGCCGGGGATCGATCACGCTGCGGGCGGTCTGCGACATCGAGGAGGTCCGCAAGGACCGGATGGCGATCGTGGCTACCCAGTTGCCCTACCAGGTGGGGCCTGATCCGCTCCTGGCCAAGATCGCCGAGCTCGTCAAGGACAAGCGGATCGACGGCATCGCCGACCTCCGGAACGAATCCGACCGCGATGGCATCCGCGTCGTCATCGAGCTCAAGCGCGACGCCATCGCGCAGGTCGTGCTCAACAACCTGTACAAGCAGACGGCACTCCAGACCTCGTTCGGCATCATCTTCCTGGCGCTGGTCAACGGCCAGCCCAAGATCCTTCCGCTGCGCGACATCCTGGTGCATTACCTCGACCACCGCGTCGAGGTCCTCACGCGCCGGACGCGCTACGAGAAGCGCAAGGCCGAGGCTCGGTTGCACATCGTCGATGGCTTGCTGATTTGCCAGCACAACCTCGACGAGGTCATCGCCCTCATCCGCAGCTCGCAAAATACCGAGACGGCTCGTCAGGGCCTCATGAGCCGCTTCGCACTCACCGAGATCCAGGCCAACGCCGTACTCGAGATGCAGCTCCGCCGCCTCACCCAGCTAGAGCGTGGCAAGCTCGAGGACGAGGCCGCCACGCTCCGGTCCCGCATCGCGGAGCTAGAGGCCATCCTCGGCGACAAGGCCCGTGTCTACGCCTTGATCAAGCAGGATCTGCAGGCCATCAAGGACAAGTACGGCGATGTGCGCCGGACGCGGCTCGAGCACGACGCGGGAGACTTCAGCCGGGAGGACCTCATTCCCGACGAGGACATGGCGGTCTTCATCACGGATCAGGGCTACGTCAAGCGCCTGGCGGTGGACACGTTCGAGCGTCAGGGTCGTGGCGGCAAGGGCATCACCGGGATGGGCCACCGCGAGGGCGATTTCGTGCGCCATTTCTTCGTGGGCAGCGCGCACCAGCCGGTCCTGTTCTTCACCAACAAGGGCCTGGCGTACTCGCTCAAGATCTTCGAGCTCCCTGAGGCCGGGCGAACCGCCAAGGGCAGCAACATCGCGAGCCTGCTGCCGCTCTCCGAGGGAGAGATCGTGACCTCGGTGGTGCCCGTGGCCAAGGGCTTCGGCGACGACCAGTTCCTGCTGATGCTCACGCGGCTGGGCACGATCAAGAAGACCGAGCTCTCGGCCTTCTCCAACATCCGCCGCAGCGGGATCATCGCCATCGCCCTCGACGAGGGCGACGAGCTCGGCTGGGTCTCGAGCACTCTGGGCAACTCCGGCGTCTTCATCGCGACGCAGGAGGGTATGGCCATTCACTTCCCCGAGGACGAGCTCCGTCCGCTGGGCCGGCCGGCCCGGGGAGTCAGGGCCATCACCCTGCGGCCCGGGGACACGGTCGTGGGCATGGCCACCGCGGAGGTCGACGCCGACCTCTTGACCGTCACGACGGACGGCTACGGCAAGCGCACGCCCATCGGGGAGTACCGGGCGCAGAGCCGCGGGGGCCTCGGCCTCATCAACATCAAGCTCAATACCAATCGTGACGGCAAGGTCGCCAACATCCTGGTGGTTCACGAGAACGACGAGATCGTTCTGGTCACCACCCTCGGCATCGTGATCCGGCAAAAGATCGCGGATATCGGGCGCTACAGCCGCATGGCCCAGGGCGTCAGGCTACAGCGTCTGGGCGAGGACGACCGGGTTGCCGGGGTGGCTCCGGTCGTCGCGGTGGAGGAGGAGTAAGGCATGCCTGATTTCTCCGATTTCAACTTCGACCCCTTCCAGACGGACTTTTCGTTCGGAAACATGACGCCCACCGCACAGGCGGACGTCACAGGACCACCAACCTTGGGTATCCTTTTGATCGAGATGGGAGCGCTGACGCTCGAACAGCTGGAGGAAGCCCTCAAGATCCAGCTCGAGCAAGGCGCGCCGCTCGCCCAGGTTCTCCTCGAGGGCGGATTCTGTTCTCAGGACCAGGTCATAACGGCCCTGCGGGCACGGCCCAACTACGGGTAAGGAAAACCGTGATTTCACAAGGAAAGCAAACCTTGCACGTTGGCTGTGTAACGGATGTCGGCAAGGTCCGCGACATCAACCAGGACTGTTTTGCCATCGACCCCATGCGAGGGCTCGTGATGGTCGCCGATGGTATGGGCGGCCACCTCGCCGGGGAGAAGGCTGCCCAGAGCGCGGTCGAGGTCGTGAGCGCGGTGCTGTCCGAAGGCGATCCCCGAGAGGGAGACGTGCAGGCCAACATCCAGCGAGCGGTCCAGGAGGCCAATCGCCAGATCGTCCAGGCCTCGATGTCCGATGCCTCGATGCGTGGCATGGGCACCACGGCCACCCTGGCGATCGTCGACGGCGACAATGTCTACCTCGGCCACGTCGGGGATTCCCGCGCCTACCTCGTGCGGGACGGAGGCTTCATCGAGCAGGTGACCGAGGATCATTCGGTCGTGGCCCAGTTGCTCAAGGCCGGGGCCATCACGCCTCAAGAGGCCATTCATCACCCGTACCGCAACGTCATCACGCGCTGCCTGGGCATGCAGATGGATGTCGAGGCGGATGTCGCGGTGGTGCAGTGGAAGATCGGGGACCGCCTCCTGTTGTGCACGGACGGCCTCTCGGGCCTGGTCACCGATGACGAGATGGCCAAGATGGCCAGCGAGCACGAAGACCTGCAGGACGCCTGCCAGAAGATGCTCGACCTGGCCATGGCCCGCGGTGGTTACGACAACATCACCGTCGTGATGGCCGAGTACGTAGTCGAGTGAACGACATCCTATCCCCGGTCGCGGCCGTCGGTCCTCTTGGCCCGAGCGGGCGTCAGGGCTCATCAGTCGGGGCGAGATGGGCGAGAAGCTAGGCAAGTACGAGATCCTCGCTGAACTCGGTCGTGGCGGTATGGGCGTCGTGTACCGGGCGCTCGATCCGGACAACAACCGGGAGGTTGCCCTCAAGGAGCTGATCCTGGCTCCAACCCTTCCTGACGCCGAGAAGGTCGACACCGTCGAACGCTTCAAGCGAGAGGGCCTCGCGGCGACCCGTCTCAAGCATCCTTGCATCGTCACGGTTTACGAGATGGGCAACGAGGGCGATCGCTACTTCATGGCGATGGAGCTGGTGGACGGCAAGTCTCTCGGCCACTACCTCGAGAAGAAGGCCGTGTTCTCGTATCAGCAGGTCGTCGACATCGGCGTCCAGATCTGCGGAGCGCTCGATTACGCGCACCAGCAAGGGATCGTCCACCGGGACATCAAGCCGGACAACATCCAGATCAAGGACAACGGCCAGGTCAAGCTGATGGACTTCGGCGTGGCCCGCGTCAAGAGCGATCTTCCGGATCTCACGACGACGGGGACGACTCTGGGAACGATCGCCTACATCTCT
>JAJYIO010000210.1 GCA_021790035.1 bacterium
ACCATCACTGGGTCGTCACCGAGGTGCCGAGGCTTCGCCCGGTTTCGAGATCGAAGGCCTGGAAAGCGGTGTAGGCGCCCGGATCGTAGATATCGAACTCCCAGACGCCATCCGTGTTGGACATGGTGACCGGGATATCGATGTACTGCACCGTGTCGGCCACGGGCAATCCCGAACCGTTAAGCAGCAGCGTCGAGCCCTCCTGCGCAGCGCCGCCCATGAGAACGCTCGCCGTGGCGAGTCCCGTCAACGCCGGGTGCGAGGGCAGGCCGTCGCCGGGCCCGCTGCCGGGTAATCCGAGCGTGCTCACGGACCACGAGGCCGGCACGGTATTGGCCGACGAGTAGGTCAGCGTGGCCCGGATCTCGGTCAGGGGCTCACCGCCGCCGATGTTGACAACCGATGACGTGGCGATGATGTCGGACGCCTCAGGCGGCTGGATGAGGTTGGGAATCGCAGCTACAGAGTGGTACGCCGCACCGTCCTGGTTGGCGACGATGGTGACGGACGCCCCCGACGCGGAAGCCGTGTAATCCGGGTTGAAGCTCGGATTGCTGTTGAGCGTCGAAGCAACGTCCCCGGCCAAAGCCGAAAGCGAGGTGTCGGCCGACGTCACCGTGTACGTGGCGTGCACGGCATGCGGAGACGATTCCTCGTCCTGGAAGTTCAGGACGATCAGATCGCCCGCCTGCGGGGCGGCGAACCCATTGGCCAGCGCGAAGGTGAAGGTTCCCGACGCCGGCTGCAATCCGCTGCCCCCGGCCAGCACCGTGGACGGCGCGGATATCGAGGCGGGCGGTCCCTTGACGGTGGCAGTCAACGGCCCGGCCGAGCTGGCATCCCAGATGCCGTCCTTGATCCTGGAAGCGATCGTCACGCTCGTGCCGCTACTCGACACGGCATAGTCCGCACCGGTAGGTGACGCCGCACCGAGGGCCGCCGCGATGCCGCTGGCCACGGTATCGAGCGTGTCGGTTGCGCTCACGGTGTACGAAGCCGAGTTCTCGTTGCCGTCGGAGTCCAACCAGGAAACCGTGATCTGATCGCCCTCCTGCGGCGCCCCGCTCAGGGTGAAGCCCCCCGTGGCGGCCGCCGGGATCTTGGTCGGATCCCCCAGGTGCGCGAAAGAGACGCCCGTCAGTCGGAGACGCACGTGCTTGGCCGAGTCGACGGGCACCGGGGAAAGGGAGACCTCGTTCACCGCTGGCGAGGAAGTGGTGTCGATGTTGGCAGCCACCTGCGCCCAGCTCTGGATGGCCACCGTCGTCGGCAGGCCGGCGACGACGTTCTGGCGGGATTCACCCGAGGCGAGGATCGTCGGATCGGTGATGTCCTCGGAGACGTCCGTAGGGCTGACCCAGGCCGACAGGGTGGCTCCCCCGTCCACGACGGCCGTGGGAAAACTCTTGGATGCGCTGTAGCACCGCATCTGGAAGATGTAGGGCGCCCCGCTAGTGGCATCGAGATCGGCAGGATCGTTGGATGTCGAAGGCAGGGGCGGAAAGGCGATCGTCGCCGAGGTGCCGTTGACGGTCGCCTTGTAGATGGCGGGATTGCCCGTGACGTCCAGGACGTCCGTCGAGTCATTGTTCGAGCGGACCCGGATCACCAGGGTCTTGGCACCCGTACCCAGCGCTTGCGTCCCATATCCCGAAGATCCGGGCAAACCGGTCACGTGGAGCGTGACCAGGCCATAGCCCTTCGGCGCCGGCGACATGCCCTGACGCAGGTTGATCAGTTGTCCGCTCGCCAGGCTTGGTGCAGCGGTCGCGGGGATCGGGTCGCGAGCTGTCAGCGCCGGCGCGCAGCCCAGGGTCGCGACCCCGACAGCAAGCGTCAGCGCCTGGGTCAAGAGCCTCTTATCCACCCACGGACTCCTCTTCCCATTGAGCACCTGATTGCTTTCCTTATACCCATACCATGCAGATGCACAGTTTTTGACCGTATGGCTTCTGTGTCAGTTCCGGCGCCCATCCAGGCCCTTCGCGCCAGGAATATCTTTGCCATGACTCAACCCGGGATCCGTCACCGGTTCAACCGCACGCCAGAAGAAGCGGAGCGCTTTCGAACACATGAACGCAACCTTTCCCGTGTTATACTCGGATCAACCATGCGAGCGTTCAGACGCCTGATGGGACCGGCCCTGGCCGCAGCGGTCCTCGCTGCCCCTGTTCCGGCCCTGGCACGCCACTCTCATCGCCACACGGCTGCATCCGAGCACCGATCGGCCTCGGGCAAGGCTTTGGCCAAGGCCCGCGCCAGCGCCCGGGCCGCCCTGCAGGACAAACCCGTCTTCGCTTATATCAAGCGCCAGGCCGGAGTTTCGCTCGCCAGGCGGTACACGCGGCTCATCGTCGCCAAGGCTGACAAGTATCATCTACCGCCGCTCCTGGTCGCGGGCGTGATCAACTACGAGAGTCATTTCGACACCCACTGCCAGACCGGCCGGGCCCGCGGGCTCATGCAGGTCAACCACGGTCACGAGCGCCCGGGGCAGAACCTCTACGATCCCGCGACCAACCTGGATATCGGGTGCCGCGTACTGCGCGAGTATCACACCTGGGCAGCTCACCACATGCCGCCCGACTCCACCTCGTGGCAGGTCTGGAACCGGGCTCTTACTGCATACAATTTCGGCCCCATCCAGGTGATCGATCGCGGGCTCATGCGCAGTCGCTACAGCCGCACCGTCCTGGGCGCCTATCGCTCCAACCTCGCTCGCTACGATCGCGACGGGCTGCCCCGCGACGACCGCTAGACCGACTTTCGGTCGACTTGAACCCGAGCACGCCCGCAAGAACCCCAGGGGGGCAATGCGTATGGCCGACAACCGAAAGATCCGCGGGAGATGCCGTCCCATCTCCTTGCCAGAAGCAGAGGTCCAATGGTCGGCGGGATTCTAGTTCAGCTCAAGAGGGACGAGACCGTCGCCGGCGAGAGCTGATGCGCGGCGAGTGCGACCGACGGCGTGTCGGCGATCTGTTTCCGGATCAGACCAGCAGCCCGGATCGCGGCGGCAGAACCGCCTAGCGGCAAACTGGCAGCCGCAGCCCGATTCTGGTTCAAGACCGCCGCGCTGGCCGACTCGTCGGCAGAGCCACCGGCCTCGGGGGCGTCGGATGGTTCCGGGACCTGCCGGCTACCAGGCAGGCGCTCGGATGGATCCTGGAAGGAAACGATTCGAGAATCGATGCGAACGTTCATGGGGGGGGGCCTCCTTGCTCGAGAAGCCTGCCGGATCGCATCCGGACAGGCTCCGCACGTGTCCTTGTGAAAAGCAGGGGACCCGCGGAATCTTTCAATTGTCAAAGGGCTCGTGCTCCTTGAATCGGCAGCACGAGCCCCGGACTTTACCCTCGAACCCGGACTTTCCCTTATTCGGGAATCGCCGGGGCCTGGTGCCACACTGTGGGCGAGCGCCAGAGCCGGGAAACCAGGAGCTGCCGCTCGCAAGCCAGCTCCTTGGGCAGGCGATCGTCTAGCTGGAAGAAGAGATCGTCCTGCGACGCCACCTCCTGCCGCCAGAGATCCCGATCCACGGCCATCAGCTCGTCGAAGCGGGCAAAGGGCATGTCGAGCCCCGCCCAGTCGAGATCCTGGTGGCGCGGCATCCAGCCCAGCGGGCTTTCAACTGCATGGCCACGGCCGTGCACACGCTCGACGATCCACGCGAGAACCCGCATGTTGTCACCGAATCCCGGCCACAGGAACTCACCCTGGCCATCCTTGCGGAACCAGTTGACGTGGAAGATCCGGGGCGGGCTCAGGACCTCCCGACCCATCGTCAGCCAGTGGTGGAAGTAGTCGGCCATGTGGTAGCCACAGAAGGGCAGCATGGCCATGGGGTCGCGCCGGACCGTCCCGACCGTGCCGACGGCGGCCGCCGTGGTCTCGGACCCCATGGTGGCGGCCAGGTAGACCCCATGGGTCCAGCTGAAGGACTGGAACACCAGCGGAATCGAGGTCGAGCGCCGGCCGCCGAAGATGAACGCGCTGATGGGGACACCCTGCGGGTCCTCCCACCGGGGATCGAGCACCGGGCACTGGCGGGTCGGCGCGGTGAAGCGGGCATTCGGGTGCGCCGCCTTGCGCCCGCATCCCGGAGTCCACTCGCGGCCCGTCCAGTCGATCAGGCTGGCGGGTTCCTCCTCGGTCATGCCTTCCCACCAGATGTCGCCGTCCGGCGTGAGCGCGACGTTGGTGAAGATGGTGTTGGCCCGGATCGAGGCCATGGCGTTGGGGTTGGACTGCACGGAAGTCCCCGGAGCCACGCCGAAGAACCCGTTCTCCGGATTGATCGCGTACAGGCGCCCATCCGTGCCGGGCTTGATCCAGGCGATATCGTCGCCGATGGTCGTGACCTTCCACCCGGGCATCGAAGCCGGGGGAATGAGCATGGCGAAGTTGGTCTTGCCGCAGGCACTGGGGAATGCGGCCGCGACGTAGGTCTTCTGACCCGCGGGCGACTCGACGCCGAGGATCAGCATGTGCTCGGCCATCCAGCCCTCGTCGCGCCCCATCACCGACGCGATGCGCAAGGCAAAGCATTTCTTGCCCAGAAGGGCATTGCCGCCGTAGCCACTACCGTAGGACCAGATGGACCGCTCCTCGGGGAAGTGGACGATGTACTTGTTGACCGGATCGCACGGCCAAGGCACGTCCGCCTGGCCCGGGGCGAGCGGCATGCCGACCGAGTGCATGGCCTGGACGAACTCGCCATTGCCCAGGGCATCGAGGACCGCGGCGCCGATGCGAGTCATGATGCGCATGCTGACGACGACATAGGGAGAATCCGTGATCTCGACGCCGATCTGGCTGATCGGGGATCCGATCGGGCCCATGCTGAACGGGATGACATACATCGTGCGACCGCTCATGGAGCCGTCGAACAGGGACGTGAGCGTCGACTTCATCGCGGCGGGCGCGACCCAGTTGTTGGACGGTCCGGCATCCTCCCGGCGGAGGCTGCAGATGAAGGTGCGATCCTCGACGCGTGCCACATCGCTGGCATCCGATCGGCAGAGATAGCTGTCGGGGCGCTTTTCCGGGTTTAGTCGGATGAAGGTGCCCGAGTCGACCATCTGCTGGCACAGCGCGTCGTACTCTTCTTGCGAACCGTCACACCAGCGGATCCGATCGGGCTTGCAAAGGGCCGCAACGGACTCGACCCATTCGACCAGCCGGTGGTTGGTGGTGGGGGGAGAAGCGGAAAGACCGACCGTCACTAATCACCTCTAAAACACAAAAAGGCCCTGGACAGGGCTCCGGGCGAGACAAAATCCCATTCTAGCATGAACCAGCCGACTATCCGGTTGCCCGCAGCCTGGGGGGGAAACTCCCCTTCGGTGCAGTGACTTGCAGGGGGGCGGGCAAGCTGCTGCGTAGCCCCGCTCGGCAGGTGGCGTTTCATTCGAGAATGTCGGCGCAGACGGTAGGCGGCTCATCGGCTCATCCCCGTGGGCTCGCAGGCCCTCTTACCTGCTTGCACGAGGCCCGGCCGCTTGAGAGGCCTCGGGCCAAGTTGCCCAATGGCAGCACCCCATGCTCGCAGTATTCTCTATGGGCGTC
>JAJYIO010000211.1 GCA_021790035.1 bacterium
ATCCGTGGCCGAACGGCTGGCGTTGGCCTGCGCCGCCGCGAGCGCCGCCTGGGCCGCTCGCAGGCCGGCTGCGGCCTGGGTGAGCTGGGCGTCGGTCTGGTCGGACTGGAGCGTGACGCCGATCTGGGAGGGCGGAAGGGTCGAGCGAGCGACCGCCAGCGCCGCCTGGGCCTGGGCCAGCTGCGCCTTGAAGTCCTCGTCGTCGAGCGTGGCGATGACTTGACCTTGCTTGACGGTCGAGCCCTCGTCGACCATGAGCTGGGAAATCTCTCCCGGCACCTTGGGGCTGACGGTGACGAGGTTGCCGGCAATCTGGGCGTCATGCGTGGTCCCGGAGGCGAGACCATGCTCGTACCAGCGCCCTGCGAATACCGCGCCGATAGCCAGGCCTACAGCCACCACGGCGATGACGGCGTAAGGAGGCTTGCGCCGATTGGAGGGGGCCGCGGTCGGGTTCGTCGGGCCGTTGAAACCGTTGCCGTTCGCGGCAATTCGACCGGCTCCGTCCGCCGGGATGTCGGTGGTGGGGGTCTTTTCTACCTGCATACCGTGTCCTTTGGTTGTGCGGGGGTCTGATGCGAGCGAAAGGCCGCCGCCAGCTCGGCGAGGCCCTGGTGGATGGCCGAGCGTGCCTCTTCGGAACGCCCCTGGACTCGGCGGCTGATCTCCGCCACGGTCTGGTCGTAAATCTTGATCAGGAGTTGCTGACCGGCCGGCGTGAGCGAGACCTGGACGACCCGGCGATCGGTGGGCGAATGGGAGCGCAGCACGAGTCCGTCTCGCTCGAGGCGATCGATGGTGCCGGTCGCCGCACCGTGCGTTACTCCGAGATCCTTGGTCAACTCGCTCATGCTACACGAGCCGTGGGAGTCCAGGATCCGGAGAGCGGCGTAGTGACTCATCGAGAGATCGGACTCGGCCATGGCGTCGGTAGCCAGAGCCTTGAAGCCCCGGAAGATCTCGAAGAGGTTCGAGTAGAGCGGGTCGCTCCGAACACACGGTGTCATTTCAAGGACTAAAATATCATGGCTCTGAATCTTTTGACAAGCTAAAGCAATGGAAGTTTTCCTCACTCCCTCGAACTCTTTCCGGCTGATGGCAAGCTGCTGCGTGAGCTTGACCCATCTGGTGGCGAGGATTTCAGCCTGGCGGTTGCCATCTGCGAGAAGAGTCGCAGGCTCGGGCAGTGACTCGAGGCGCCGAGGGTTCGACCCGAAAGGCTGCTACCCGCGGGTCAGCTGACCTTCTGGCCCGAATCACGTCCGCAGCTTGAACCCGCGGGAGAAGAGAACCATGGCCAGCAGGAAGGCCAGGGTGGCGCCCAGCGTCGCTACCACGAGATCGAGGGTCCACATGGGCAGCAGCAGGCCTGCGATCTGGATCGAGAAGGGGTTGGAATGGCCCGTGATGGCGGTGCGAAAGCCGTCGACCAGGTAGAGCATCGGGTTGTAGAAGACCACCGACCGGAAGGCTGCCGGGAGCTGGCGATAGGCCGCACCTGCGGCGGTGAACACTCCCCCGAGGAACACCATGGGCGTGATGAAGAACGTCGAGGCGATCGAGAGCTGGTCGAAGCTCTCGGCCCACAGCGCCATGACGAGCCCCAGCGAGGAGAAGAGCACCGAGACCACCACGATGAGCGCGAGGTACCAGGGCCAGCTGTGGGGCAGCGGTCCGCCAAAGGGCCAGCTTACTAGCAAGATGAGGTTGCCGATGACGAGCGCCCGCATGGTCGAGCCGGAAAGCATGCCCAGCACCATCTCGGGATAGGAGAGCGGAGCCACCAGGATCTCCTGGATGCTGGAAGAAAAGCGCATCAAGAAGAGGGATGCCGCCGCTTCGCCGAACGATGCCTCGACCACGTTCATGAAGATCAGGCCCGGGACGAGAAACTGGACGTAGGGCAGCCCCTCCATCCTTCCGACAGCCCGACCGAATCCGATGACGAAGATGAAGAAGTACAGGAGGGTCGAGATGACGGGCGGCCATACGACCTGGTTGAGAATGAGGAAGGTGCGCTTGACCTCTCGTCGGGCTAGCGTCTGCAGACCGATGAGATTCACGAAAGCCTCTTGCCGGCGAGCGTTTCGGGGGCGACCGAGCGGGAACGGCTGGTGAGCTCGAGGAAGATGTCCTGGAGGTTCTTGCGGTCGACCGCAACGTCCAGGATCTGGCCGAAGGTGGCCAGCTGGGCCAGGATGGTGGCGATCTGGCCCGGATCCTTTACCTGGACGGTAACCTGCTGACCCTCGCCCTCGACCTCGATCCCGGGAATCGCGATCGGGCGATCGAGCGGGCGGGCGTACACCACCCGGAGCCGATGGCCGGCCAGGCGCGCCACCAGCGCGTCCTTGTCCTCGAGGGCAACGATCCTGCCGCCATCGATGATGGCGATGCGCTTGCACAGGGTCTCGGCTTCTTCGAGGTAATGGGTCGTGAGGACGATCGTCAGCCCCTCCTCGTTGAGTTCCTTGAGGAACCGCCAGAGCTCGAGCCTCAGCTCGACATCGACGCCGGCGGTGGGTTCGTCCAGGATGAGGATTCGCGGGCGGTGAATGAGGGCGCGGGCGATGGTGAGGCGCCGCTTCATGCCGCCGGATAGCTTGACCGAGGTCTCGTCGCGCTTGCTCCAGAGGTCGAATCGCTTGAGCAGCTCGTCGGCACGCGTCTGGCATTCGTTGCGCGGGATCCCGAAGTAGCCGGCCGAGTACAGCAGCGTCTCGCGGTTGGTGAGATAGCGGTCGAAGTTGAACTCCTGCGGGCAGAGGCCGACGAGCTGGCGGGCGGCCCGGTAGTCCCGGACCACATCATTTCCGAAAACTCGTATCGATCCCGCGGTCGGCGTCGCGAGGCCGACCAGGCAGTGTATGGTCGTGGTCTTGCCTGCACCGTTGGGCCCCAGGAAGCCGAAGAACTCGCCCTCTGGGACCGTGAAGGAGATGCCGTCGACCGCCCGCAGGCTGCCGTAGCACTTGACCAGATCCGACAGCGCGATCGCCTCCGCGGCGGTCGCGGCAGGCGGGATACCGGCTTTCATGGGTGCAGCGATCGGACTCAGGAACTCGAAAGCGGGGTGGTCGGCGTACGACGCCGACGACGCTTGGGGGGGAATGGGGGCGGCTCGCCCACCGAGTCCATCGGGCTCCAGTTGCAACCGTCGGCTGGACAGTGGATCTCACGCAGCGGCAAGGCCCCGTCGTGGTCCATCGTGTACTGGAATTCCGTTTGGCACCGGCGACAGCGGAAGGTGTAGGTGATCACCTCCGAAGACATCCCGGTAATTCTAACAGCAATGAAGGCCGTTCGCCGCCCAGATCCGTCGCTCGCCAGGCCTGGATCCCGCAGCTGGCGGCCAGGTAGCAGGATGGGTCATGCCTGGGTGCGGCCCCGGCCCTCGATCGCGAGGATCACGACTCCCGCGGCGAAAAGGCCTGCGGCCGTCAGGAGCATGCGGGCCAGCGGACTGCCCGGTCGGATGCCGCGAGCGCCGAGGGCGGGCCGGGTCGGCTCGAGAGCCGGAGCTGGAACCGAAGCCGGTTGACCGAGCGCGAGTGCCGTGGAGAGGGGACCGAGCGGGCTCGGCGTCTGCGGTGCGGGCGCGATCGCCGCGTAGGGGATGAAGGCGGTGGCCACGCCTTCTGGACCGAAGAACGCCCCGATGTCTCCGGAATGCGGATCCAGGACGACCGCGAGGTTCCATTCCTGCCCGAAGAACGCGGCCTGGGTGTGGCGATCGGTTCTCGAGAGGAAGACACCCAGGCCCGGGTGCGTGTGGTACCAGCCCACGATCTCGAGGTCGGCGGCGGCGCGGGACCGCTCGGCGAACACGTGATCCCAGGCCTCGGCGGTGAACTGCAGGTGGACGGGAGTTCCGTCGGCCGCAAGGGCCGGGATGGCCGTCGAGGCGTCGACCACGACACATGCGGTCCCTTCGAGCCGGTAGGCCTGGCCGCAGAGGATCCCCCCCACCTCGGCCCCCGGGCTCGATGTGGCGTGGTCTCGCATCGCATCGAGGGCCGTCTGCGAGACGAATGCCGCCACCGGCGCCGTGGGGGGGGGCCCGTCCACCTGCCGGCCACGCCGGAACTCCTCCCACCGGAGGTCGGCCAGGGGCTCGGGCGGGTCGAGGTCTTGCCAGCTGACCATGCGGCTCACAAGAAACTCCCCTTCGGGGCAGTGACTTGAGAGGGGCCCTTCGCCCCTCTCAAACTCGCCCCCCGCTGCGGGCAAGCCGCTGCGTAGCCCCGCTCGGCAGGTGGCGTTTCATTCGAGAGTGTCGGCGCAGCCGGTGGGCAACTCATCGCCGTGTCGCCAGGCAAGCGGATCCCGAGACCGGGACCGCTAGCCGACGTCTTTCCACGTGACGTCGCGCTTGCCGGGAGCCGCAGGCAAGGCGGGAACGGGATCGGGCTCGAGGGGGAAATCCGCCAGGTGAGCCGCCGCCCACTGGGCCGCCTCGAGGTTGGCGGGACTCTTGAAGTCGAGGTAGGCTGGCTCGAAGCGCAGGATCGCCCCGATGCGCAGGAGCAGGTTGTCCATCCCTTCGCCCACCTGCCAGCGGCTGCCCAGGCAGACCTGACCGCTGGTGAAGACATGGGGGTGGTAGATCGGCGTGAGGATTCGCACCGTCGGGGGCTCGAGCGGATAGCCCGACGGGACCTTGATCTCGACCTGGTGCACGTCCCGGAAGACCGCCTGCTCGCCCTCGACCCGTTCCACGCTCAGGCACCGGTAGCTCAGCAGGTAACGACTCGGGGGATCGCCTGCGGCGGACTCGAGCTCCAGGAAGGCGGGAGCGCGGTCGAGCAGCGCCTGGACCTTGGCGAAATCCGTGCGCAGCCGCCGGCTCTGGGCCGTCTCAGCGGCCACGGGCTCTGCCCCCCGCCGGCATCGCGGCCCCCGCCTCGAGCAACGGCACCACCTCGAGAACGTCGCCGGTGGCCACGCCGACTGCCCCCAGGGCGTCGCGGGCCCCGAGTTGACGACCCAGGCGCTCGGACCGGAGGACGTAGTCCGTGTCCCTCGGAAGGGCCCAGTTGTGGCGGCTGGCCTCGATGAGCTCCTCGACGGTGTAATCCACGGGCAGCGTGACCTGGGCGTGGCGTGACTTGTCCAGGGTCCGCAGCGTAAGGGTCAGGGTGTCGTCGCTCATGAGCGCCATTCCTCCGGGCCATCCGGCACGGTCGCCGGCTCGTCGGGAAGTATCGAACCGCCGAGCTCGACGAAACGCGGTCGCGATCCGAGGACTTCGACGATGTGGTGATCGGGCACCCCCAGCTCGCCGAGGGGCCTTTCGGATAACAGTATTTCATCGCCGATGCGGCGGGTCCAGTCCGGTGCGCGCTCGGATCCGCAAATCGGGCACAGGGCGGCCGCTCGCGTCAGCCTGGAGCGCGGTATGGTCACGGACGTGCGCCCGCATCGGGGGCAATCAAGTGCGACGACCAGATCGAAGCCGAGGTCGACCTCGTCCGGCTGGGCGCCCAGCAGGTCTCGGGCCGAGACCTGCTCCGGTGCGGCGGCGCGCTCGG
>JAJYIO010000212.1 GCA_021790035.1 bacterium
CAGGACCTGGCCCGCAGTGGGGATCTCGGACCGGTACAGGAGCTTGAGCATCGTGCTCTTGCCCGCCCCGGACGGACCGACCAGAAAGACGAACTCGGACGGCCCGATCTCCAGGTTGAGGCTGACGAGAGCTCGCACCCCGCTGGGATAGATCTTGGAGACCTGCTTGAGTCGAATCATCGGCCGGGACCTCCTTGGCGCGTCGAGCGCGAACACGCTCGTTGCGCGATGCTCCCGAGAACGGCGCCACCAGGACTACCGTCCAGGTTCAGTGTAACGCTCTTGGCGCTCCGCGGCCAGCGCCGCCACGACGAAGGCGGGCAAGGCGGTCGCCATGCGGCGCCAGCGCCACGGTTCCTTGATCAGGCGAAACAACCACTCGAGGTGGGCGGCCACCATCCACGCGGGAGCGCGACGCACCCGGCCGGACAGTACGTCGAGACTGCCGCCGATTCCCATGCAGACCGGCACGTCGAGTTCCTGTTGGTGGTCGGCGATCCAGTATTCCTGGCGCGGGACGCCCAGGGCGACCAGCAGCGCCCCGGGTCGAGCCTCCCGGATGCGAGCGCAGAGCTCGGGCTCGGCCTCGGGGGAGAAGTACCCGTCGGCCATCCCCACGATGGCGAGACCCGGATGCCGAGCGGTCAAGAACCTGCCGGCCTCGTCGGCCACGCCCGGGCCGGCGCCCAGCAGGAACATGCCCCGGCCGGCCTCAACGCACTGCTCGGCGATCTCGTGAATGAAGTCGACCCCCGCGATCTTCTTGACCCTGACCCCGCGCCGCCGAGCCGCCCACACGACCCCGGACCCGTCGGGCAGCACCAGGCCGGCCCCGCGGATGATGGCGGCGAGCTTGGGATCCAGCCTGGCCGCCATGGCCATCTCGGCGTTGATCGTCACGATTGCCATCCGGTCCCCGCCCGACAGCGCGCCGAACACGGCATCGACGGCCTCTTTTCGGCTCCCCGCGTCGATGGGCAGACCCAGGATATTCAGGCGCAAGAGGGCCACCTGCACGCTCGGGGAAGGCTCCATGGAGGAGCAGTGGCTGCAACGCAGCGCTGCACTTTCGGTTCCATCGGGCGATCAGCTCCTGGATTGCCGGGTTACGGGCGAGAGGCCTTTGCATCGAGCGCCCGGCGGGGACGCGCCACTCATACTCGCTGCAGGTCTCCCTTCAGACGGGCCAGATCCGCTGCCAGCTCGAAGTTGCGCATCGCCAGCTCGCGTTCGCGGGGCAGCGCGGCACGCATGCTCGCGGCAAATTCCTCGTGTCTTTCCCAGAGCTGCATGAGAACCCCGAAGAGATACGTGGCGTCCTCGAGGTCCTCGACTCCTGGCGCGACCGGCATGCCGAAGCGCTGTCCGAAACTCGCGACCTTGGGATCGTAGGACACGCCCATGAACGGCACCGCGGCGGAAGCCGCCAGGATCAAAGCGTGCAGGCGCATCCCGACGACCAGTCGGCAGCGAGACAGCAGCGTGAGCATCTCGCGGGGCGTCAGGGGTTGGGTCCACAGCCGGGTCGACGGCACGTGGTCGCCCGGGCGGAACTGGAGACAGTCGAAGAGCTCCTGGGTGATCCGCTCGTCGTGCGGACGCTGGAACGGGATGACGAGGATCTGAGCCCCGACCGACCGTGCGACCTGCGCGAGAGTGGCCGAGAACGACTTGAACTGCCGTTCGTACCAGGTGGGCCACGGACGGATGGCTACACCGATCGTGGGAATCGACAGGTCGAGTTCGGCGGCAACGAGCTTGGCGTCCAGCGCCTCGTCCGGCGCGGGCGAGAGGACGAGGGCCGGGTCGGCGGTGACCGCCAGCGAACGGGCCCCGACCCCCAGCTGACGCAAGAGGTCGGCCGAGAACTCATCTCGAACCGCACAGACGCGGCAGCGCCGCACGGCACTGGCGGCGACGGCTCGCGAAAAAATCGCGCGCAGCGGCCCGATTCCCGCGCCCAGCAACATCGTGGGCACGCCTCGCCACTGGGCGGCCTTGAGGAGCGCGGCATAGTAGGGAACGCTCTTGAGGCCGGTCGTGTCCTGGAGCAGGCCGCCGCCCCCCGAGACGAACAGCGCGGCGCCCGACAGCTCCCGCGAGATCGCCACGACATCCGTACGGCCGATGGCGCGCACGCCGTGGGCAAGAGACGTCTGCTTCGGATCGGCGGACAGGACGACCAGCTCTCCTAGCCGCCCGAGATGCTCGGCGAGGCTGGCGAGGATGGCCTCGTCGCCCGTGTTCGCAAACCCGTAGTAGCCCGAGACGACGATGCGATCAGACAAGTGGGCCGCTTTCGGTCGAAGCCCGATCGTCCGGGGCCCGTTGATCTTCGAGGGCCAGCTGCTCCTCGAGGGCGCGGGCGATCTGCTCCAGGGAGCAGGTGCCGGTCGAGATCAAGATCTCGCCCAGCAACTGACCGGTCGCGCCCTGGCGCGCCAGCGCCGCCTCGAGCTGATCTTCCGAGAGCATCTCCAGGCGCAGCAGGATCTGCCCGAGGCGCGCCTCCTGCTGCTGGAAGCCGAGGGCCTCCTCTACCTGCTCCTGCGAGAGAAGGCCTCTGGCGACGATGACCTCGAAGAGCTGCGCCTCGGGTAGGCGGGCAAGCTCGATCATGGCGTCGTCGAGGCCCTCGGGCGTGATGAGACGCCGCCGCAGCAGGAACGAGCCGAACCGCTTCTCGGCATTTTGCTGAGACAGCGCCCAGGCCACCTGGCCATCGTCACAGGCCCCGGCCTCGACGAGGAGCTCGCCGAGCAGTCCCCCGCGCTCCGCCTGCAGGGCGAGCGCGGCTGCGAGGGCGCCGCTGCCGACCGCTCCGATGCGCACGAGGATCTGCCCGAGTCGAGCGTCGGCGAGCTGCTCGTGCAGCGCCTCGCGGACCTGGACGGCGGTGGCTGACATCTGGGCGACCAGGATCTCTCCGAGGGGACGATCGGGCTCGGCCTCTTGCACCCTCAGGGCGTCGTCCAGATCGGCCTGAGTGATGACCTCGCGGCGGAGCAAAATCTGACCGAGCCGACTGTCGTTGGACTCCAAAGGGGCCTCTTCGAACTCGCGCATCGACGGTGCATGTTACACCAGTTGCAGGGTGGCCAGAGGAGTCCTTCGCCATGCCATCGCCGATGCCGGTCAGCGGCGGCAGCGACCCTCTCGAATGACCCGCCACCGCCAGGGCGGCCTGACGCGAACGCTTGCCCGCAGCCGGCGAGTTCGAGAGAACGGGCGAGGCCCTCTCGAGTCGCGGCCCCGAAGGGGAGTTTCGATCGGGTCGCAGGCTCGTGCCATGGGCAGTTTGGGTCTAGAGGGGTTAGAATCCGGCAGACCATGAAGTCCGACGCCCTAGTCTTCCTCGCCGCCACCCTCTTCGTGGCGACCAGCCTCTCTTCGCCGCCTGTGCTGGCGGACGTTCCCAGCAACGACACCGCGCGGATCCAGCAGTACGAGGACCAGGCGATCGCCTTCCAGGCCCAAGGATCTCGGAGCTACACCCTGACCCGGGGTGGCAGGCGGATCGACGATTCGCTCCTGGCCTCGCTTTCGGGTGATCCCGATCTGATCGAAGATGTCGGCACGGCGCAGCGCAACCGGCACATCTACGAGCTCTCGACCGGCATCGTCGGCGTTCCGCTCGGATTGCTCCTGGCCGTGGATAACTTCTTCGGCTACAGCGCGGGCCCCCGGAAGTTCGGCGGAGTGACGCTGCCCCGTTCCATCGTCGCCCCGTTTGCGGCCTCCAACCCGCTGTCCTTCACGATCTCGATCGGCGGAGCGATCGTGGCCCTGTACGGGGCCTGGCAGCTCGGCGAACTCATCGGCGAGGCCGCGGGCGCTTACCATCCCGCAGACCTTCCGCAGAGCGATGCCAGGACAGCCGCCAAGGAGTACAACCATCAGCTCGCCATCGAGCTGGATCTCACGGCGACCGAGACCGCCGAGGCAACCCCCGAGGCCAGCCCCTCGGCCACTCCCAATCCCGTCTTGAAATCCTTCCCTGCCGGCGAGGACGGCTCGGGTTGCTGGGCCGTGCGCCAGGCGGTCCCGTATGTGCAGGCCAAGCTGGGCCAGGACTTCCAGCCGTACCTGGTCTGGACCCAGGATCTGCACGACTTCCAGACCGGCCTCATCCAGGGCGGAGTCTGGCACGTGCTCTTCGCCGGTCCCGACCCCAAGGCCGACATCGACGCCTCCGTCCCGCTCCACGGAGACATCTCCTGGACGGGCGTCCGGCCGTACTTTGCGCGGTACCGGAACGGGACCGACCTGCTGTCGACCGTCAAGGTGGATTCCCCGCGAGCGATGTTCCTGCTCAAGGAGCCCTTCCGGGAGCAGCAGGTCGGATGGCTTCCGGCGGGCAGCTCGGTCGTTCTTTACCCCTTCTGGGGCCGGCTTCAAGGCCCGATCTGGACGGTGCAGCTATCGCAAAGGCGCCTGCCCCCTTCGGTCGGCATCGACGCCGAGTTCGGGTCGCTGGTGGACATGACCCGATACCGCGAGCACCCCCCGATCCCCTGAGGTACCGGGGGCGACCTGAACGGCCGCCCCTCTTGTCTCGGGCTCGAGAAGTCGAAGTGGGCCCGGTTGCGCAGCACGGCGTCCGCGCAAAGGGCCCACCTTGATCCGAAAGGGTCTGCCGGCTTATTCGGGCAGCGGCTCGAAGAAGCGGGGGAGTTGCTCTGGCGGAGAATTCCGCTGAATCCAGTTCTCGAGATCCGCCTGAACACCGGGCGAATTGCTGGTCAGGATGGACTGCAGTTGCTTGGCGGCAGCCGTCGGGATATTGCCCGAACCAAGCAGGTTGATCGCCCGATTCAGATCGTTTTCTTTTCTCTCGGTGCTCTGGGCATACGCGGCGAACTCCTGCGAAGTCATACCACCGGGCTGACCCACCTGGCTCGCCTTCTGTGCGAGGTCCGCGTTCAGTGCTGCCAGGCCGGCGCTGGCCGTCCGGGCGACCTGGACCGCGGCGATCACGTCCTGCTGGCTGGGCGGCACCCTCGTGCCCATGAGGCCCGCGTCGACCTCATGCCTGAGCCGGACTTCCACGACCTGGCTCTGCAGGTCGGCCAGCGATTCCCCACCGGTGCTGAATCTCTCGACATCGGCGCGCAGGTCCCGGGCCAGTTCGGGCGACAGGTTGGTGGGCTCGAACCTGGGCGCCGTCTCGGGCCCTTGAGCTCCATACTGCCCGGTGAGCAGGACGTTGGCCTGTTCGAGGACCCCGAGTTCGGCCTCGTAGTTGAACCTGTCGGCCTGCAGCTCCGCCGGAGTCGGACCGCCCGGCTGGCCTGCGCGGGCCTCGCGATTTCGCAACTCCTGGGCCAACCTCTTCCTGGCGGCGGCGACGGTCGGATCCACCGGGGCCATCGTCCCGATCGGTCCCCCCGGAAGGCCCACCGGCGGCAGCGGGGACGGGAAGCGGGGGAACGGCGGGCGCACTGGCGGCAACGGGGACGGCAGATGGTGGAACGGCGGGCCCACTGGCGGCAGCGGGGACGGGGGCTGCGGGAAACGCC
>JAJYIO010000213.1 GCA_021790035.1 bacterium
TGCCCAGTGGCGAATTCCGCTACCGGATTACCGACCGTGATGGCCGCGAAACGGTGCTGCCGCGCGGCGAGGTCTGGCATCTGCGTGGTCTTTCCTCGGATGGCCTGCTCGGCATGAGTCCGATCGCCAGGATGATGAGGTCGGCCGGCTCCTCCTTGATGCTGTGGGGAACTGGCTCAGGACGCCGCCGGCCGCTGGCATCGGGGGCGCCCAGGCGCATGTCTTGCCACCTGGCGGCGACCACCTGGCCGCCCTGGCCGACGAAGCCGGCCGGGGAGCGCAGCTCCTGGAGCTCGATGCCCTCGGCCAGAGCGTCGGCGATCTCGGTCTTGTGGGCCGGCATTTCCAGCCGGGTGCGGCGATAGACCATGGACACCCGCGTCGCGCCCTGGCGCAGGGCCACCCTGGCAGCGTCGATGGCGACGTTGCCGCCGCCCACGACCACGACCCGCTTTCCGGCCGCGATCGTGGATCGCTTGCCAGCGTGGGTTCCCGAAAGGAAGTCCATGGCGTCCACGACGCCCGCCAGGTCTCGCCCCGGGACGTCGAGGCCCTGGCCTTCCATCGTTCCCACGGCGAGGAAGGTGGCTGCAAATCCTTCCTTCTGGATCTCCTCGAGGGACCCGATGACCGTGCCGGTCCTGATCTCGACTCCGAGCGCCGTGACGTTCTTGATGTCCCGGTCGACGATCTCGCGCGGGAGGCGGTAGGAAGGCAGTCCGTGCCGGAGCATCCCGCCGGGTTCCGCATCGGCCTCGAAGATGGTCACCGGGTAGCCCTTCTGCGCCAGGAAGTAGGCCGCCGACAGTCCGGCGGGGCCCGAGCCGACGATGGCGATTCGATCTGACCGGAGCGCTTCAGGGATGCCGTACTCGGGCTCAAGGTGTTCGGAATAGTACCGATCGACCATGAACCGCTTGATGCCGCGGATCGAGAGATTGCCCTCGAGATCGCCCCGCGTGCAAGCCCCCTCGCAGGGTGCGTAGCAGGCCCGGCTCAGGCTACCGGGAAGCGGAGCGTCTTCCATGTGGAGATGGAAGGCCTCGGCATACTTGCCCGCCCGTACCAGGGACACGTAGCCATGGGTCTGCACGCCTGCAGGGCAGGCATAGGAGCAGGGCGACGAGCCTTCCTTCGTGATGACGGCTTTCTTGGGCACGGCCTGCGGGAACGCGATGTGGATGGCCCGGTTGGCGGCGAGGCCGTAGTTGTAGTGGTCCGGAGTCGCGACGGTACACACGGTCTCGCACTTGGCACAACCCGTGCAGGCGGCGGGATCGACGAAGGTCGCCTTGCGGACGAGCTTGGCCTTGAACGTGCCGTCGGGCTGCGGACGGATATCCTTGACCTCGCTGTTGACCTGGAGGTCGACCCGGGGATGGTTGCCGGTCGCCGACATCTTCGGCGCCGAGACGCAGCTGGCGCAGTCGAGAGTGGGAAACACCTTGGACAGGAGGATCATGCGACCTCCCACACTGGGTTTCTTCTCGACCATGAGCACGTTGAAGCCCATGTCTCCCAGCGTGAGGCCGGACTCCATTCCGGCGATGCCGCCTCCGACCACCATTACGTCGTATTTCATGGGTAACTCTCTGTCTTTGGATTCGCCCGCGCCATTGCCGGGCTTCGGGCCTCGATGTGTGAGTAGCTCTCGCGACGCGTAGCGACCATCTCCCCTGCCCGGCCGCGAACCCGGATGACTGCAGAGGCCCGCGGACGGGCAGGGGTTCGGCGATCGTCAAAGCTGCTGCAACAGGTCACCGAACTGCTTGAGGTTGTTGACGAAGGGTTCGGCGCAGACCGAGCAGATCGCTCCCATGCGAATCCGACGCGGGTCTTCTCCGGCCTCTTTGAGCATGTCCTGGGCGTCTTTCACCAGACTCGCGGTCTTGTCGGTGCAGTCCGCCAGGAACGCGCAATCGCTGCCGTCAGCGGCGATGAAGACGCCGTCGAACCCCGACTTGATGGCGCGTACGATCCACTTCGGGTGAATCCCGCTCGAGCAGGGCAAACTGATCACGTTCACCGCCGTCGAGTAGGGCATGTGTGCGCTGCCCGCCAGATCGATGCCGGGATCCGAGATATTCTGCGTCGAGAAGACCAGTATCCTGGGATCCGCTGCCGTCACGCTACTTCCCTCGCCGTACGAAGACCCGCCAGTAGCCGGCCTCCTCGATGTTGCCCATGTAATCGTGGCCGACCTTCTTGCACCACAGCGGAATATCCTCGAGCGTGCCGATGTCGGACGACGTGACTTCCAGGATGCTCTTGACCTTGACGCCAGGAATGGCGCGCTTGGCCTCGAGGAGTGGGCCAGGACAGGCCATTCCACGAGCGTCAACCGTCTTTTCTGGGCTAAGAGTGGACAAATCTACCGCTGGCATTGAGGTTTCCTCCCTTTGAAAGTCGTCATTGCCTCTAGATGAAGATGGTCTGGCCTTCCTCGGCCTTCGAGTAGTAAGTTGCGACTCCGCCAACGCTATCCACCACGGGCTCCAGGTCGTCCTTCTTGATGCCGAACATGTCCATCGTCTGGCTGCATGCCACGATGTCCAGGTTGCCGACCTCCTTCGCGCTCCGCAGCGTGCTGAGCCAGAGGGCACCCTTGTCGTCCCCCTTCAGTCCCTGACGCATCGCGTCGGCCACCGGGCTCAGATCCGGACTGATCGCCGAGTTGGTCTTCCAGTCGCCTCTCCGAAACGCCAGGAGGCCGCCCATCGTGAGGAAGAGCAGCACCTCTTTTTCCATGACGGCCGCGCCCGAGGCGAGGGTCGCGGCGACCATCAGCTTGTCGACGCTCCCGTCGCTCAGGATGATCGAGATCTTTTCTGCCATCGATGAACTCCTGTAACTCTGTCACGCGGAACTCACGGCGTCGGTTCCGTCGCTGACCCGGGCTGAGCTATGAATTTTCAGCCCTTGCACCGGCACGGCCGACCCCGGGAAAGCGAGTATTGTCGCCATGCTTCGCATATGCGCAATATTGATATCCATGCCAGGATATCTGGATCAGGGCGGCCGCCAGGCCATCCCGGATCGCCAGGCCCGCCTGGCGCCGGCCCCGAGTGCCACCTGAAAACTGGCTCCAGTACGACCTTGTGCTCTTTCTGGCGCGCCGCAGGCCACCAAGATCATGGTCCGCGAAGCCGCATATCTCGTTCCCGGAAAGCTTTGTCCGAGGCATTGCTGGCTCCTGTCTTCGTAGTTACTGTATCTCGCAAGCTCTAAACTTCCCTCGGCAAAATATCCGTACCTCGATCGCCTCGCGCAGCGCTGCTCGGTATTTCGGAAGATGGCTTCGAGAAAGAGTCTTCGAGCCTGCGGCATCAAGCGCCGGGATTTCGCGTGGGCGCTCGTCGGCGTCGCGGCCACGCTGGCTCGGCACGCGCTCGCGGAGCTGCGCTGAAGAGCGACGCCTCGTGACAAGTCGCGTTTTGCCGCCGCAATTTACCCGGATGGGCTTAATAGATGGCGAAAGTGCTTGTTTCATAGTATCGAAAGTATCATAACCCGGGGATTGTTGTTCACTGAAGCGGCTATCTTGGAACAAGCACCGATCACTTCTGGCTGCTAACCGGCGGATCACCGTAGTAAGCGACGATGGCAGCGTCCATCGAGACTGTTATTACGATATCGACGGAAGTGACGGACGTTTGTTTGGCACGCCGGTCTCGATAGGGAGTTGAATGATGTCGAATAAGGTATCCATCGTGCTCTTTTCCGGCACCGTGGACAAGCTCATGGCAGGAGCGATCCTGGCGACGGGCGCCGCGGCAATGGGCAAGGATGTCAGCATATTTCTCACGATGTGGGGGGTGATGGCATTTCGTAAGGACGACTGGAAGACAAACGCCCGGATTAGCAAGGATTTTGAGGACCATGCGCCGGCAATGATGCACGCCATGGCCGAGAAGAAGGTGCCGAGCTGGCTCGATAACCTCAAGTCCGCGCAGGAAATTGGCAACGTCAAGATCGTGGCGTGCGGGATGACGATGGACCTCTTCGAGCTCAAGCTCGGGGATCTCGAGCCGATCGTCACGGACGTCGATGGAGTGGCCAGCTTCTGGAGCCAGGTCGAGGATGGGACGGCCTTGTTCCTGTAGGGTTCGTGGGGTGTTGGCGGTTGCCAGTTTGCCGGCAGCCGGCGTCCCTGAAATCGCGTACTGCCTTCGGGATTAAGGAGAATTCAATCCATGCCGGATCTACAGAATCTCAGTATCACCACTGAATCGGATGCACGGGGCAGCTTTTGCCCGGGGCCGTTGATGGAGCTCATCCGGCTCGTCCGGGCCGGAGCCGTGGGAGACGTGCTGGCCGTGCTGTCCAGGGACGATGGCAGCAAGCGAGACATTCCAACCTGGGTGGCGAAGGCCGGCCACGAGTTCCTTGGAATGGAGCCCTTCGAAGATGCCACCCGCTTCATCGTCAGAAAGGCCAAGTAGGCCATGACAAAGAAGATTGTCATCCTGGGCGGCGGGATGGGCGGAACGCTCACTGCCAACCTGCTGTCCAGGCAATTCTCGCGCAAGGAAGCAGAGATCACGGTTATCAGCGCAAGTCCTCGGCATGTGTATCAGCCAGGATGGCTTTACATACCGTTTGGAAACGGTGATGTGACCGAGCTGGAGCGCCCGCTGGAGTCTCTGCTGCGCAAGGATGTCAAGTTGCGGATCGATCGGGTCTTGAGCCTCGATAGCGATGCGCAGACGGTATCTCTGGCCAGCGGGAAGGTCATCGGCTACGATTATCTGGTCCTTGCGACCGGTTCCGTCGGCGCTCCCGAGATGGTTCCGGGATTGGTCGAGGCCGGGGATCACTTTTACTCCGAGGCCGCAGCCCTCGCGCTACGGACGAAGCTCGCAGACTTCGACGGCGGCAGGATACTCATCGGCGTCGCGGGACTGCCCTACAAGTGTCCCGTTGCTCCGGTCGAGTTCACCTTCTTGCTCGAGGAACACCTTCGCAAGCGTGGTTTGCGAGACAGGACCGAGATCCGCTACACCTTCCCGATCAACGCGCCGTTCACCATCCCGACGGTCGCACCGATGGTGGAGGCCCGCATGCTCGAGCGCAAGATCGAGATCGAGACCTTCTTCAATCTGGAGAGCATCGATCCCGCCACCAAGGTGGCGACGAGCCTGGAGGGTAGCTCTTTTCCCTTCGACATCGCGGTATTCGTGCCACCCCACCTGGGTGCCGATTTCCTGCGGGGCCATGCCCTGGCCGACAAGAGCGGCTGGGTGTCGGTCGATCGCGAGAGCCTCCAGGTCAAGGGTACGTCCAATGTCTGGGCCCTCGGAGACACCGTCAACCTGCCCATCAGCAAGGCGGGAAGCACGGCCCACTTCCAGGCCCCGACCATCGCGGCACAGATCGCGGGTGCCGTGCGCTCCCGTCAGGTCGCCGGAAAGCACGCCAGGTACGACGGGCACGTGATGTGCTTCCTGGAGGCCGGAGACAGCAAGGCGACCCTCCTCGATTTCAATTACTCATGACCGCCGCAG
>JAJYIO010000214.1 GCA_021790035.1 bacterium
CTGGCTCGACAGGTTGAGAAGATTCAGCTTCCCGCCGAACCTCGACCGAGGAAACGCCCTCCGCCCAGGAACTTTCGCGCCAGGGAAGGCAGGAAGTCGGACGCGCCGGGGAGCAGCGCATTGACCGTGACGTGGCCGGCGGGCGCGGATGCGTGGAGCATCTCGCCGCGGCCCAGGTACAGGCCGACATGGCCCGGAAAGAACGCGAGGTCCCCGGGCTCCAGGTCCGAGATCGTGGGAACGAGGCCGCGCTGGCGGGCCAGGGCCAGTTGCTGGTCCGAGTCCCGCGGCAACCGCACGCCGACCAGACCCAGGACCAGCTGGGCCAGGCCGCTGCAATCGATCCCCCAGCCCGAGGTCCCGCCCCACAGGTAAGGCACGCCAAGGAACCGTCGTGCCAGTTGCAGGGCCTCGTCGACGTCCGCGCCGCTCGAGAGTTCGCTTCGGCCCTGACTGCCGAAAACGTGACATGAATCTTCGGGCAAAATGGCCTCTTCGTGCCCGGGCGTCCGCCCGACCCGTCCTTCCGGGTGTCGGCCGACGAGGGCAAGCCGCGTTCCGGCGGAAAGCCCGAGGGTTCCGCCCGTCGGCCTCCGGGCCCAGAGGACCGGGGTCGTGACGATCAGATGGTCGCGCTCGGCCCAGCGGCGGGCATCTGGTTCTTCGACGGGTTGCAGGTTGGCGCTGCGCGCATGGGCCACGGTGCCATCGGGAGCGCGGACCAGCCACCAGTCCTCTCGGGTTTCCAGGATGTCGAGCAACGTACCCATCACGACCTGGCTCACCATCTCGGCGGCGTGGCCAGGCGATCTGCGCAGGTGAACGACGGGAGCGAGAACGATGGCAAAGGCGGGGCTGGCCGGGAGCTTGCGGACGCGGTCCGAGACCGGGACCTCCGGGACGGCGCCCAGTCGCTCGGTCACTCGGTCCCAGCTCGGTGCCGTGGTGCTTCCGGTTACCTGGAGCCCCCCGTCCTTCCACTCCACGTCGATGTCCCAGGCGACCAGACGCGGATCGGGAGCCTGGAGCTTGCGCTCCTCTTCCAGTATCTCGCGAACGCGGATCTCACCTTCGCCGGCGCCCGAGTAGAAGGCGTCGATCGCCGCGCTCGCCTTGGCCAGGATCGAGGTTCGGGTACGGCCTTGCGCGAGGACCACGAGGAGCTGTCCGGCCGATACCATCGCCAGGTGGCAGAAGTCGGGGCCGATCGCCAGGATCTGCGCGGGATCGTCACGACGGACGATCCGCGAGGGAAGGGCGCCCGACCGCGAAAGGCGCAGGTAGGCGAGGATCTCGAGGGCATGCGCCGGGTCCAGGTCCTCGGCACCCACGAGCTTCTCGAGGAGCGTCGCCATCTCCTTGGGCGTGGTGAAGCTGCGGTCTTGAGGGCCGAGGGGATTCTTGATGGCCGTCCGGGTCAAACCCCAGCGCGCCAGGGCCGATGCGACGAATCCGGGGCCGATCTGCTCGAGGATCGCGCTGGCCGTGGCTTCACCCCCTGCCATGGGGTCCTCCGCGCCTGCGGGCTCCGCCTGCGCGTCAGACGGCACCGTCAGGAGGGCGAACAGCAGGTCCCGCAGGGTGGTCTTGCTGGCCGTTCCGATCTGGCGAGTCAAGCTCGTGCGCCCTTCTTCCACCGCCTGGTAGGCTGCCATCGCCAGGGGCAGGCGCACCAGGGCGCCGGCCGCAAACCGGTGATCGTTGTGCTCCCACGCCGCGCCCGTGACGCGGTGGCGATAGGCGAGGCCGATCTCCACCCTCGGGCTGCCGAGTAGCGGCCCGAGCTTCAGCGCAAGCTGGAAAGGGAGTTCCACGGTTCGATCAACCCCCAGGCTCCGGTCTCACCCCTGTGACGAGCACCGGCACCCGTTTCATGGCAAGCTAAGAAGAGTGTCCCCAGAATTCGATCTTTGCCAAAGGTTCCATTCGTGACGATCGCCCGATCCTATCATGAGCGCGCGCAGGCCCTGCACCGGCGTGTCCCGCTCGTCGACGCGCACGCCGACACGCTCGATCGTTGCCTCGAGGAGGGCGTGCCCTTCGGAGGCGAGGCCCCGGCGCTGCACATCGACCTCCCGCGCCTGCGGCAGGCGGGCGTCAACCTGCAGGTGCTGTCGCTGTGGGTGCCACCGGATCACAAGGGCGGTCGGGCGATGCACCGTGCCCTCCAGATGGCCTCGCTCTTCCACGCGGCGGCTCGCAAGGAGCCGGACGCTCGCCTGGTGACGAGCGTATACGAAGTGACGGCGGACAGGCCGGGTTTCTGCCTTTCCTTCGAGGGCGCCGAGCCCCTGGCCGACGATCCGACCCTGCTGGAGGCCTTTTACCAGCTCGGGGTTCGCCTGATCGCCTTGACGTGGAACGGGCGCAACGGATTTGCCGATGGCCTGACCGTGGCCGACCGGCCCGGTGGCATCACCCACGTCGGCGCCGACTTGCTGGCCAGGATGGGAGAGCTCGGCATCGTGCTCGATCTCGCGCACATCGCCGAGACCGGGTTCTGGCACGCGCTCGAGCTCACGAAGGGCCCGGTGGTGGTGAGCCACGCCAACGCCCGGGCGCTCTGCGATCATCCGCGCAACATGACCGATGAGCAGCTCCGGGCGATCGCCGCTCGCGGGGGCGTCGTGGGCGCGTGCTTCGCCCGTTCCTTCATCGGGCCGGAGCCCACGATCGACGACGTCGTCCGGCACATCATGCACATGATCGAGGTGGCAGGCCTCGATCACGTGGGCCTGGGCGGGGACTTCGACGGCGTGACCGCCCTGCCCGACGGTCTTGGCGGCGTGCAGGATCTTTCGGCCCTGACGGCCGGCTTGCTGGAGCAAGGCCTGGCCGAACCAGACGCAGCCAAGATTCTCGGCGGCAACTGGCTGCGCGTCTTCGGCCAGGTATGGAAGTGACAACCCCGCTTCTGGCCGGGAGTTCGGCGTAGCGACGGCGGCGGGCATGGTCGAGATTTCTTGCTAGAATGACGCCGGATGGTCCCAAGGTCTGTCCCCAGGAAACAACGATGATGGCTTTGAGTTCTTCTTTGACCCTGGATGCGCGGGATATTTCCCGGCTCGATCCCCAGGACATGCTTGGCTGCGTGCGGCGCATGCCCGGGGTCGCGAGGCTGGCGTTCGACCACGCTGTTGGCTGGAAGCCGCCGGTCCCCCGGCCGCGCCAGATCCTGGTCTGTGGCATGGGTGGCTCGGCGATCAGCGGCGACCTCGCCCGGACGCTGCTGCAGACCCGCTGGTCCGTGCCGATCACGGTGGCGCGGCAGCCGCAGCTTCCCGCCTGGGTGGATGACCGGACCCTCTGCCTGTTCCTGTCGTATTCGGGCAATACGGCCGAGACCCTGGCCGCCTTCGGCGAGGCCTCCGAGCGCGGCGTCCCGATCGCCGCCATCGCCAGCGGGGGCCAGCTCGCCGATCGCTGTGGCCAGCGGGATATCCCCGTGCTGCCGGTCGAACCCGGCTGGCAGCCGCGTGCGGCTCTGGGCCACCTGTACTTCACGCTGCTCGGGATGCTGGCGGCCCTCGGGGCGCCGGTAGAGCCCCGTGCGGCGATCGCACGCCTCGAGGAACTCGCGGCCGAGTACGGGCCCGACCGGCCCGACAACGCCGCCATCGCGCTCGCGCGGCGCCTGCACGCCTCGCCGGCGGCCCCGCTCGTGGCCGGCGTCAGCCCCGCGACCGAGGCCGTGGCTCTTCGCTGGAAGGGCCAGCTGAACGAGAATGCCAAGACCACGGCGCTCTTCGGCGTGTTTCCCGAACTCACCCACAACGAGATCGTCAACCTCGTCGCTTCCGGCGAGGAGCGGGCGGTCGTGGTCCTGCGCGATGCCGGGGATCCGCCGCTGCTGGTTCGCCAGATCGGACAGACCCTGGGTCTGCTCCGGGAGGAGAGGGTGAGCGATCCCGTCGAGATCGTGGCCTCGGCGAGCGATCCACTGGCCCGGCAGATGGAGCTGGTGTCGCTGGGCGACCATGCCAGCGTGTACCTCGCCCTGCTCAAGGGCCTCGACCCGACGCCCGTCGCACCCATCGTCGCCTTGAAGGCGAGGATGGCATAAGGAGAGCGTCCGGTGAAAGCCATCCTGGTCGCAGGGGGTGAGGGAACGCGGCTGCGTCCCCTCACCTACCACACGCCCAAGCCCCTCTTGCCGCTCTGCGATCGGCCGATCATCGTCTACCAGATCGAGCTCTGTCGCAGGCACGGCATCCGCGACATCGTCCTCAACCTCCACTACCTCGCCGACAGCCTCGAGACCTATCTCGGGGACGGCTCGCAGTTCGGAGTGCACATCTCCTACAGCCACGAGCGGGAAGCCCTCGGGACCGCGGGGGCGGTCAAGCTCGCCGAGCCGTTCTTCGACGGCGAGGCGATGATCGTCTTCAACGGGGATGTCTTGACGGACCTCGATCTGTCCCGGTTGCTGGCCATGCACCGGGAACGGCGCTCCGTGGCCACCCTGACGACCACCGAGGTCCACGACCCGACCCCGTTCGGCCTCATCGTCTCGGACGCGAGCGGCCGGATCGATCGCTTCCTCGAGAAGCCATCCCGGGAGGAAGCCCTGCGTTTTGGCGATCGCTTCTTCATCAACGCCGGGACCTACGTGCTCGAGCCCGAAGTCTTCGCCGATGTCCCTGCCGGCGCCAACTGGTCCTTCGAGCGGCAGGTCTTTCCGGGCTTGCTGGCCGCTGGCAAGCCGCTGTATGCCTTCCACGGCAAGGCGTACTGGCGCGACGTCGGCTCTCCTTTGAGTTACCTGGCGGCTCACCGGGATCTGCTGGCGGGCAAGCTGGCGCGACCCGAGCGCTGGATCGCCGAGGGTCCCGGGTCCCGCGCATTTCTCGGGGGTCCGGCGGAGCTGCCCGCCGACCTCGATATCTCGGGGGGGCCGTGCTTCATCGGCCAGGGCGTTCGCTTCGGGCGTGGCGTTCGTCTCGAGGATCATGCCGTCGTCGCCGATGGCGCCGAGATCGGCGACGGCGCCCTGGTGCGCGGGGCGATCGTGGGTGCGGGCGCGTCGATCGGTGCGGGTGCGGAGATCGCAGGGGCGATCGTGGGCCCGCGCTGCCGGGTCGAGGCCGACGTCAAGATCAGCGGCTCTGCCGTCCTGGCGGATGGCAGCGTGATAGGGAAAGGCTCGGTCCTCGGGTGAATCAGTCTGACCAGCTCAAGTTCGGCACTGACGGCTGGCGCGCCGTCATCGGCGATCAGTTCACGTTCGCCAACGTCGAGCGGATGGCCCAGGCGGCCAGCGAGGCCCTCATCGCGCGGGGCGCCGCGGGACCCTTGATCGTCGGGTACGATCACCGGTTCCTTTCGGATCGCTTTGCCGAAACGGCCGCCCGGATCGCCGCTGCCAACGGTCTCTCCGTTCGCCTCGCCGAGGGTCCGGCCACGACGCCGTGCATTTCCTGGGCCGTCCGCGAGCAGCAGGCTGCCGGGGCGTTCATCCTAACTGCCAGCCATAACCCCTACGAGTACAACGG
>JAJYIO010000215.1 GCA_021790035.1 bacterium
CTGCAGGGCGCGGGTCACGGCTCCGTGCAGGTTTTCGAGATTGGACCATGTCGTGGCGGTCTCGAGGGTGTCGACCATGACCCCCCGGTCGAGCAACACGTCCCGCAGGTACGGGAGATCGAAGCGATGGGCAAACCACTCCCGCCCCACCCCCGCTCCGAGCGACACGGCGCGAGCCGCCTTGAGAGCCTTGCCGGCCGCCGCCCGCTGGATGCGGACCTCGGCGCCGGTCCCCTCGAATCCGGCAATGAGCAGGCAGCGGCCCTCCATCGGTCCCAGCCAGCGCTTGACGACCGCCGCGGCCGCGGACTGGAGCCGCGAGGGCGAGGTGGTCCGCATGGCGAAGGTGGCCTCGGTCTCCGACGCATCCGACAGCCGGAACGTGGCCGGACGGCCGCCGGACTGCATCAGCGTCCGGATCGCCCCGATCCCGGACTCGAAGTCCGGCAGCAGGACGCCGACGTGGTGACGCGCGGCCGGACTCGGATGAACCCGCAGCCAGGCCTCTGTGATGACGCCCAGGGCACCCTCACCGCCAGCCAGAACCCGATTGAGATCCGGTCCTTCGCTCGACGCCGGCACGACCGGCGTCTCGAGGTCGCCAGCGGGCGTCGCCACGCGCAGGCTTACCACCATGTCCTCGATCTTGCCGTAGCGAGTCGATTGCTGTCCGGCCGAGCGGGCGGCGATCCATCCGCCCAGCGTCGAGAACTCGAAGCTCTGGGGGAAGTGGCCGAGCGTGAAGCCCTGCTGGCCGAGCGCCGCCTCGACTTCGGGCCCGAGCATCCCCGCCTCGAGATGGGCCACGCGGCTCAGGGGATCGAGCGAGATGAGGCGATCGAGCCCGCGCAGCGACAGCGCCAGATAGGGGCCCGAAGGTCCCTCGACGCCCCCGACGACGCTCGTTCCGCCGCCAAATGGCACGACCGGAAGCCGAGCCTCGGCGGCGACTCGCAACAGCTCACGCACCTGGTCGTGGGTTCGCGGCACGGCGACCGCAGCCGGCGCGGTGGCGATCGCCCCCGACCGCAGGCGCACCAGGTCCCGGTAGGACTTGCCGCAGGCATGCCGGATCCGCGACTCGCGATCGGTCAGGAGCTGGGCCGAAGCCCTTGCCAGGCGATCGAAAAGAGCGGGCTCGAGAACGTGGTCAGGCATCGACACCTGCTCGAGGCTCACGGGAGGGGCCACGTCCTCGGACCAGGCTCCGATCCGCCGGAGCAAGGACGGCCAGAAATGGGGGCGATCGATCAGCGAGAAGCTCCGCCCGTTCTCGCCCCACCCGTTCCATCGCGTCGACATGGACGACATCTTAGACCCTCTTTTGTTTGACGAGATCCCGGTGCGCGGTCGATGGGCTGCGCAAGCGGGCCCACCTGGAACTCTGCACTGCATCCACTCGACCCGTATCGCTCGAGGGAGCGTCGTGCGCCCTGGCCCGCCGAACCCGGCAGCGAACGATAGAACTCGGCATCCTGGACCTGGGACCCGCCCGCCAAGAGCGATAGGTTGGAGTCGACCGCGCGCGTCTCCTGGCCGCCTGCCCGGCCTCGGCGTGCGAAGAAAGGAGCCGAGGCTCATGTCGGGAATCCACCGGTCGCTGTCCTTGCCTCTCGGGCTGGCCTGCGCGCTGGTCTGCGCCTCTCCGGCGCGCGCGCAAGCAGACCTGAACGCGCCGGCCCACCCGGCCGGGACGGCGATGCAAGTATCGGGTGCGGGAGACCTCATGGCCGCATACCAGCTGGCCATCCTGGCGCATTATGACGCCGTCCTGGGCAATGATTCCGCCGCCGATGCGGATCTGCACGCCGCCACCGAGCACCTCGACCTCGCCCAGAAGTCCGTCTCGCTCCAGGGCGTCCAGCGCCCGGCCATGTCGCCAGGTGGCGGAGGCGGTCCTGCCGCCGACCAGGCCGTGCCGGGGACCGCTCGAATCCTCCAGGAGCTCCACGCGCTGGCGGATACCACCCAGAGCGACATCACCCCCGAATCGACCACGCGCCTGGTCGCGGCCATGACCGGAGAGCTCGTGAACATGGGCCGACTGGGCGGAGGCGGAGGCCCCGGGCGCCCGATGCCGACCCGGATGACGGCCATCGAGCACATCGGCGAGGCCTATGCCCTGGTGGGCCAGGCCCAGACCGATCTGGCCATGGACAACTACCCGGAGGCCCACGGAGCGCTCGACCAGGCGGCCGTGCAGCTACAGGCCGCCCAGGCGGCCCCCGGAGGGGATGTCCTGGCCACCGACATCAAGCACATGTCCGACGCGGTCGAGAGCGCCAGCGGCCCGGTGGCCTCGAAATCGCAGGAGGCCCCAGAGGCTGTCATGCGCGCAGTCCGGGAGATCACGACCCGCTTGACGGCGATGGCCGAATCGCCAGCGGGCTCCTCGGAAGGGCCATAGACCGATCCTGGCTTGAACGGATCGGGCCCGAGAGGTCAAGGTGGGCCCGCTCAACGGCGGAAGGCTCCGGACCCACGCGACGTTCGATCCGGGCAGAGCGCATGCTCTCGCCCGGATCGCCGGCATCCAGGGCGTCGCGCAACGGTGCGAGACTCCGGGCAACGATCAGGCCTGCTCGAAGCCGAACACCCGGCAGAAGGCGTCCAGCCATGCCTGGCGCACCAGAGCGAAATCGACCGGTCGTCCCAGAACCTCTTCCAGGCTCGTCATGACCTGGCTGTCCATCCCGCAGGGGCGGATCGCCGCAAATCCTGGATCCGGCGCGACGTCGAGCGATACTCCGTGATAACTGACCCAGCTCCGGATCGCCACCCCGATCGACGCGATCTTGCGACCGCCGACCCAGACGCCGGTCCGGCCGTGCGACCGCTCCCCGGGCACGCCAAGCTGCTCCAGCGCCTCGATCACGGTCTCTTCGAGCCGGCGCAGGAACCGGTGCAGATCCCGATCGGCCCCTTCGAGCCGGAAGATCGGATAAGCGACCAGCTGTCCGGGCCCGTGGTACGTGGCGTCGCCGCCGCGCTCCACCGCCACGACCGGGACGTCCCTGGGGGTCAAGACGCTCTCGGCGGCGCCTCGCTTGCGTCCGACCGTGATGACCGGGGGGTGCCGGACCAGCAGCAGCATGTCGTCGATGCGATCTGCGGCCCGTTCAGCGACGGCCTGCCGCATCCGCACCAGCGCCCGGTCATAGGGCATCACACCGAGGTCCTCGACGCGCAAGGTCCTCTGGCGGCTCACCCTTCGACGGCGCCAGGACGCCCGAGGCCACGCAGGGGGAAAAGGCGCGATCGCCGGCGCCGGGCCTTCACACCACCGCCTCTCTATGAGTGCGAATGGCGTACAGGTACTCGAAGACGGCCGTTCCAGCATAGGTCCGCATCGGGCCATCGGCATCGGCCCGAAACCGCCGGTAGCTGAACTCCCGGAAATCCTCATCCCCAACCGATCGCCGGCCCAGCAGTGCCCGGAGCTGATCGCGCTCGACCAGGCCCTCGTCGTTGTAGCTCACGATCACCTGGTCGGCGGGGACGCGCTCCACCAGATCGAACAGGGCATCGGCCGCCTGGGGGCGCCGACAGTACTGGGAGTCCTGCAGGCGGGCGGGCCGGAGCCCCGTCTTGCCGCGCGGCACGAAGGCGTCGAGGTCCCACGACGCGACCGTCTCGAGGATGTGGTAGTAGGAGTTGTACTGGCGCTGGTTGTACGGCGGATCGATGTACATGACGGCGATGTCCCGCCCGGCAAGCTGGTCGGCGAGGGCATTCGTGTCGCCGAGGAAAGCCTCGTGGACCCCGTCGCCGAAGATCAGCGCCGGCACGCGCAGGGTCATCCGGGCGCGTGCCGGCGCCTTGAGGCGCTTGAGATAAGCGGCATAGACGCTGGCCGTGTTGGCGACCTGATCCAGGCTCTCCAGCAGGCTGGCCACGACGATGGCCGCCTCGAGGTCCGTGATGGATCCCTCGCGCTGCCATGCGGAGATCTGATCGCGGATCGCCTGGCACCGCATGCCGTTCTCTCGCGAGAAATACAGACGACCGGCCGCCCCACCCTCGACGTAAGCCTCGGTGAAGGCACCCTCGGAGCCCGATAGCCCGTCGAGGTACGAGAGCACGCGAACGAGCCGAGCGAAATCGCCAGATCGAAGATCCACGCCCCCTTTGGCCAGCCCGAAGGGCGCCGTCCGCGAGAGAAAGTCGCTGCAATCCACACCACCCAGATCGAGGCCCGCGAACCGGGGGGGATCGTTGTTGACCAGGAACGCCCTGGCCAGCACGTTCGAATAGGCCTGCAGGTCGTTCGAGATCGTCGAGAAGCCCAGCGTCTTGGCCATCTGCCCGACGATGGTCGTGCCCGAGAAAGCGTCGAAGAACGTACCGGGCGGCTCGATGCCGCGATCCGCCAGCAGCGCGCGGATCGCTCCGAGCAGGGAATACTTGCTGCCGATGTAGTTCACGACCTCGAACCCTAACTCAAGTCTCGGTAAATCGCCAGGAATTGATCGCGAGGCCGGCGCGCCCCGGGTCGCAAGTCACCGGACGAAAGCTTGACCGGAGCGTCGCCTGGACCAAAGAATCGAAGGTGCACCCACAGGCCGAGTTCCACCTGCGCCATACCCTCAAGCGGGCGGGCCAGCGTAGCCTGGGAGCCTTCTATACCCCGCTGCCCCTCGCAGCCACGGTCGTGGCCGCGGCCCTCGATGCGGGCAGTCCGTGGCCCGACCGCCGCCTGGCCGTCCTCGATCCCGCAGCGGGCGCTGGCGACTTCCTGCTGGCCGCTCGTGCAGAGCTGGATCGACGCGGCATCCCGGCCGAGCTCACCGGCCTGGACGTCGACGCCGCCGCCCTCGACATCGCCCGTTCGCGGTTGTCTGCGGAGACGGATCTCCGATGTCAGGATGCCCTGGCCCCGACGACCCTCGCTCCGGCGGGATTCGACCTCGTGATCGGGAACCCGCCATACGGGCTCAAGCGATCCGACGGGGCCACCTGGAAGCTGGCCGGATCGAGTGTCGACTCGTATGCCGCCTTCCTGGCCATGGGACTCGATCGCCTCCGGCCAGGCGGGATCATGGCCGTCGTCGTGGCCGACACCTGGCTTACCCTGCGCTCCCACCGCTCGCTGCGCGCCCGCTTGCTCGATCACCTGATCGCCGTCGTGCGCCTGCCGCAGGGAATCTTCCCGGCCACCGTCGGCACGGCCCTCCTGATCGCTCGGCGCCGACCCGAAGGTCCCGAGGGCCTCGGCACCGCGGCAACCACCCTGCGGATGGCCGACCTCACGGCGATGCCGGCCGACCGAGTGCTCGACAGCATCCCCTCGGCCCTCAAAAATCCGCCGGAATCGACTCCGAGGGTCGGTCGCTACGATGTAGACGCCAAGCTCGTCTCGACGCTTCCGGGACTCCCGCTCTTCATCGGCTCGCCGGCCCTGGCGGATCTGCTCGGCGATCAGCCGGCCGCCCCCACCCGTCTCGCCCCCTGGCTCCTGGCGCCCGAGCTGGCCCCG
>JAJYIO010000216.1 GCA_021790035.1 bacterium
GTAGGCGCTGGCGGTGTTGTGCGCCATGAGGATCCGGACGTGGTGGCGGATGTTGTTGTTGGGATCGGCGACATCGCCGTTGGTGCCCGACCAGCCCCACGTATCGGTAAAGATGAGGTCGCCGGCCGGATCGAAGGTCATGCCTCGCACGCCGGTGAACTGAGCCCCGCCGGTAGCGGGTGCCGTGACGAGGGACGGATCGCCGCTGCCGTCGTAGCCGTCCTCGCACTGGCCAGCCAGGCAGACCGGGTTTCCGGCGATGTCGTACACGTTGCCGACGGTGGTCATGTCGACGCCGAAGGACGTGCCCGGCACGAGGCACAGGGCGCGGATCCGCTCGTTGAAGACGTCAGAGATGTAGAGGTTGCCGTCGGGCCCCACGACGACCGTGCGCGGCCAGTTGAGCTCGGCCTGCTTGCCCGGGACGTCGTTGACGTCGGGGCCGGCGTTGGAATCGCCGACGACGGTGTGGATGAATCCGTCGGGAGTGACCTCGCGGACGCGCTGGCCGCTCTCCTCGGAGATGAATACGTCGCCCGATGCGTCGGTGGCCAGGCCCTTGGGCGTGTAGACCTCGGCATCGGAGGCCGGGCTGCAAACCTTGCCCGGCTTGCAGTCGCCGCTGTCTCCGGCAAAGCCATCCCCGACCAGCGTCGTGCCGACGATGATGTGGTAACCGAGGGCCTGCTGCCACGCCTGGGCCAGGCCGTCGACATTGTTGCCGACCGCGACGGCGTACGCCTGATCCATGAGCGGAATATCGGCGACCTTGAGGCTGGGCGTGGCCAGACTACCGTCGCTCAGCGCCTGGTCGGTGAGCTGAGTGAGGTTGGGCAGCGCCGCGAGGTTCTTGAGGCCGGGGTAGCTCGCCATGTCGATCGTCTTGCCGTCCGCGATCGAATCGACATCGGCGCGGTGGCGCAGGAACTCGGTCACGATCGTGGAGGCCAGCGAGACATCGACCGTGTTCTGGCCCTGCTGCGGAATCGTGAATCCGACCTCGCGCTGGTCGTTGGACAGCACGACGTTGACGATGACGGACTGGCCGACCGGGATGGCGCCGCCGATCTGGTACTGGCCCATGGCGTCGGTCTTGGCCGAGACGATGTTGCCGGCGGAATCCTTGAAGAAGCGCTCCTGCGGATCGGTGAGGTAGACCAGGGCGTCGACGACGCTGGCCTCGCCCGGCAGCGAGAGGATGGAGTAGCCGGCGGCATTGTTGGACACCAGGCCGGCGTTGTTGTTGGCGACCAAGGCGGGTGCGACCGCGTGGCCGGAGATGAGGGTATTGAGGGACTCCACAGTCGCGCCGTTGATATTGGGCGCATTCTGATTGCCGAGGCCCGCGGCCGACAGCGAACGCAAGGTGCTACAGCCGGCCAGCGCAACCGCGGCCGAGAGCGTCCACCATCCGAGTTTAGGGAGCTTGACCCACATCGAGAACATTATCCCCGGTTTGCCTGCAAAGCTTGCGTGCCTGATCAAGTTCGGAGAACTCGCATTCCGGCTCGCCTGCTGGCGGGCGTCCTTCCAGGCCCAAACTTGACCACCGTTGGAGCCGAGCTACGTGGCCGCTTGCCCTCGGCCGGAAAGAGTTCGCGGGAAGGTGCGGGTTGTCTCGCGGCGGGCGTCCTTCCAGGCCCAGACTCGACCACCGTTGGAGCCGAGCTACGTGGCCGCTTGCCCTCGGCCGGAAAGAGTTCGCGGGAACGTACGGGTTGTCTCGAGTTTGAGCCCGAGCTTGCGAGGGCGGATCGATGATCCGGTCTATCGCCAGTCGACCTCGGTGCCCCCGACCGGCATCCGGCTGGTGGAGAGCATGTGCAACGCGTCGACCGCCTCGCTCAGGTAGCCCCACTGCCGGGGGCCCTGGCCGGTGACGCCGGACTGAGAGTTACCGCATGCCTCCGGGGGCGTGCCGACGTAGAAGGACGTGGTCTCGGGGTTGCCCTGCTGGTCGACCTGGTAGCGCAGGTAGGCGATCTGGGTCCCGTTCTCGGGATCCCACATGGGATTGCTCTCGGCCAGGGATGTGCCCGATTGCTCGGTGGGGTTGAGCAGGACTCCGGAGCCGGGGCTGCTGTTGGCGCACTGGACGATGACGCGCTGGAATCGGGCGGCGTTGGCCGCGCTCGCCTGGCCCGGCGCCGGGCCGCGCTGCGTGTAGGCTATCATCTGGCCCGTCGGATCCCAGCGTGGCTCCAGGGCGAAATCGGGCCCGGTGGTTCCGGAGTCCGAGAGGTTGGAGAGCTGCTGGCGGAACTGGCCGGTATTGAGATCGAGCAGGAAGACGTTCCAGTCCTGGGATTGCACCAGGTTGCCCTGCGGCCCGAGAACGGCCTGAGCCGAGACGGCCATGAGGTTGGAACCGGCTCCGGTCGGATTCCAGTCGGGATAGCGCACGCTGATCTGGCTGTTGGTCGTGACCCGGGTCGGGCTCCCGTCCTGCTCGTCCGAGGGCGTGCGGTAGATGTCGAAGACCCCGGGATTGGCGCGGTCCGATGCAAAAGCCACCTGATCGCCGAAAGGCGCCCACGTGGGGTCGATGTTGAAGCCGTCCGACGGGTTGGAGCCCGTGAGGTTGACCGTCTGGCCCGCGGAATCCACCGTGTAGATGGCGCTGGTCCCGTTGCCGGCGTAGTAGACGTAGGCGATGCGCCTGCCATCGGGAGAAATGGTCGGCTGGGCCCCCTGCAGGGCCGTGCCCGTGGAGTCTCCCAGCGGGTGGAGGTCGCTCACGCTCGAGCCATAGGAGTCGACCGTGCCGGCGTAGAGGGTGCCGTTGCAATCCACGCTGCTGTCGTTGCTGCAGTTGGCGCTGGCCTCCTGGAACACGACCGTGTCCCCGGTGAGGTTGAGGGTCTGGGTCGCGTAGCGCGTGCCCGTGTCGTCGGAGACCCGGATCGTGAGGGTATCCCCCGAGGTCATGTTGCCGGTCGAGTCGGGGGCGCGGCTGGTGAACGGGGCATAGTAGATGACGGTGTTGTCCGTCGAGGTGTCCTGGAAGATCCGGCCGCGCTGGGCGGTCACGTAGTAGTGAATCGTCTGGCCCGGAAGCGAGCTGGCCGAGATCGTGATCTTGGTCGAGCCGCGGACCGTGAGATTGGGCTGCTGGGCGTAGATGCTCTGGATCGTCAGGCTCGTCGTGCAGCCGGCCAGGTACCAGACCAGGCCCACCGTGGCCACGCGGACGCCCACCGGCAGGATGTGCCGCCGCCAGCTAAGACTCAGGAAGCGAGACGTGTTCCCGGATAAGCCGAGGAAACTCTTCACCGTGATTGGATCCTCGATCAACCAGACGCCCGCACTTCTTTTGATATAGACAGAGACGGAGCAGGCGTGCGCTTTGTTCGTACCCGCTGCCACGCGGGCCTAATCCACGCGAGGGTCTCGAGCGAGCTCCCTGTCATCTCGAGGCGGTCGGCGGCCTTCAGCGCAATCGAGCGGCCAGGAGCCGGTCGGCCTCGCCCGCCGGGAGCGGCAGGACCTGGCCCAGCATCCGGGCATAGAGCACCGTCCGGGCGGTGTGCTCGAGGGTCTCCATGAAACCGAAGGCCGTCTCGAGATCCTTTCCGCAGGCCACCGCGCCGTGGTGGTCCAGGACGATCACATCGTGCTCGACGACCAGGGCTGCGACGCCGCCCCCGACGGCCGGGGTTCCCGGAGTGGCATAGGGAGCCGTCGCGATCCGCCCGATCGTCTGCGCGGCCTCCGTCACGACGGGCTCGGCCAGCGATACCCCGGCAACGGAGAAGGCCGTGGCGGCTGCGGGGTGCGCGTGGACGATCGCCCCGACGTCGGGCCGCAGCGCGTAGATCGTCCGGTGCAGGGCGAACTCCGACGATGGCTGGCGGCTGCCTGCCAGCTTGCGCCCGCTCGCGTCGACCGCCACGAGATCGCCGGGCTCGAGATGAGCCTTCGGGACGCCCGTCGGCGTGGTCACGAAGCGATCGCTGCCCGCCCTCACGCTGACGTTGCCGGCCGTTCCCACGATGAGCCCGCGGTCGTACAGCCGGCGGCAGATCTCGACGACCTGCCTGCGAAGCTCGTACTCGGTCGGCATGGTGGCTGGGAGCTACCGGACGTCGCGATCGCCCGCGAAGTCGACGATGCCCAGGATCGCGGCGTGGATGGGGGCCTTGTCGTCACCCACGGCCATGCGGGCGCTCCCGCCCTCCCGGGCGACGAGCACCGTGGCCCCGACGCCCGCCTGCACGGTATCGACGGCGAGGAACGGGTCGCCCTTGCGCTCGAGGGAATCCGACAGCGGCTCGACCAGCAGGATCTTGTGGCCGTCGTAGGCCGGGTGCTTGAGCGTGGCGTTCATGGTGCCGATCACGCGAGCCAGGAGCATGCGTTCGATTCCCTTCTACAAGAGCCAATCAAGCTAGGATTTGGCCGCCACGTCGACCCGGTCGACGATCCCGACGATCGCGGCATCCACCGGAGCGAACGTGTCGGGCAGGGCCAGCGCCGCCTCGCGACCCAGCACGCAGAAGGCCCGCTCGCCGACTCCGATGCCGATCGTGTCGGTTGCCACCAGGGGCGAGCCCACGGGGGCCAGCGCCTCGTCGAGGGGCTGCACCAGCAGCAGCTTGATGCCCTCGAGCGCCGGATCCTTGATCGAGGCGACGAGGGTGCCGATGACGTCAGCGACGAACATGGGATTGCAGCTCCTAGACGAAGGGTGAGAGATCGTCGTGGGGGTTGGGGATGAGGGCGTGCCGGCAGATCATCCCACCGGGGCGGATGCGGTCGAGCGCCGCTTCCATGGCGATCTGCAGATCCTCGAGCGGACCGGACAGGGTGAAGAAGGACTTGCCGCCCATTCCGATCGGCGGACGGATCTCGAGCAGGCGCACCGGCGCGGTCTTGACGGCCGTGTCGGCGGCCGCGATGGCCGCGGCGAAGCTGAAGGTCTCGACGATGCCCAGCGACTCGAGCTGGCCGCCGGAATTCACCCCCTCCAGGGCAGGGAGCACGCTCGGGTGGGCGAACGGGAGCAAGAGCTCGTCGACGAGGGCGTCGCCGGCAGCCTCGAGCCCGGCGCCGTGCGCCTCTTCGACCTCGGCGACCTCGCCGCGATAGAGCACGAAGAACTTGCCCGGGCTGGCGGTCTGGGCGCGCAGGATGCGGACCGGGGCCTTCTTGGCCAGGGCATCCGCGATGACGTATCCCACCGCGATCGAGGAGGATTCGATGAAAAATTACCGGACGGAACAGTTGCGCAATGTAGGCCTATTTGGCCACGGGGGCGCAGGCAAAACCTCGCTGGCAGAAGCGATGCTTTTCAGCGCAGGGGCCATAACCCGTCTGGGGAAGGTAGATGAAGGAACCAGCGCTTCCGACTTCGATCCCGATGAGGTGAGAAGAAGGATATCGATCAACCTTGCCATACTCCCTTTAGAGTGGAAAGGGCTTAAGATCAATGTCCTCGATACCCCCGGTTACGCAGAT
>JAJYIO010000217.1 GCA_021790035.1 bacterium
TCCGCTCCGCAAGATCTATTACAACCTGTCCATCACGAGCATCTCCGTCCTCATCGCCATCGGGATCGGTAGCGTGGAACTGATGCAGGTCCTGGCATCGGAGCTCGACCTCAAGGGAACGTTCTGGGATCGGTTGCAGGGACTGGACTTCGGGACCCTCGGCTATGCGATCATCGGCACCCTCCTGCTCGGCTGGGCCGTGGCCACCGTGGCCTATCGGGTCAGCAAGTTCGAAGGCGCCGAGGCCTGAGCCGGCTTCAGCGGCCGGCCTCGCGGCCAGGCGTGGTACCATGACGCAGCATGCGAATTTTGGTCTCTAACGACGACGGCATCCACGCCCCGGGCATCCAGATCCTCGCCACGGCCCTGGCCTCCGAGCACGAGGTCCATGTCATCGCCCCGGATCGCGAGCGGAGCGCCATGGGACACGCCTTGACCCTGCACAAGCCCTTGCGCGTCGAGGAGATCCAGGATGAGCGCCTCAAGGGGGTCGCGCAGGCCCTGGCGGTCAACGGCACGCCGTCGGATTGCGTCAAGCTTGCGGTGGGTGCCCTCATGCGGGAGGCCCGCCCTGATATCGTGATCAGTGGCGTCAACCGCGGGCCAAATCTCGGGGTGGACGTCATCTACTCGGGCACGGTGTCGGCAGCCCTCGAGGGCACCATCCTGCTCGATCGCCCCTGCATCGCCCTCTCGCTGGCATCGTTCGCGGACGTCGGGTATGGCAAGGCCGCGGCCTTCGCGCTCGACCTGGTCCACGTGGTCAGCCAGCACCCCCTGGCTCGACGGGTCCTGCTAAACGTCAACGTTCCGGCGGTCGAACCCGAGGAGATCGTCGGCGTCCGGGTCACGCGCCTGGGCGAACGCCGTTACCACGACGTCTTCGAGCGCCGCGTCGACCCGCGAGGCAAGGTTTATTACTGGCTCGCGGGCGAAGCCGAGGAGCTCGAGGACGGCCACGATACGGACGTCACCGCCATCCATGACAATTGCATCTCGGTCACACCGATCCACTACGATCTGACGCACTACGCCAGCCTGGAAGACCTGCGCAAATGGAACTTCGAATCGACCAGAGACCGCCTGAGCAAGATTCCGACGGACGCCTGAAGCCGCGCATCGGGATCACCTGGGGCAACAAGGTCAACGGGGCCCCGATCGAGAAGCTGGCCATGTACCTGGATGCCCTGCTCCCGGCGGGCGCCACGCCCGTGGCGCTCATCCCCACGGAGCTGGTGCCCGCGGCTCGCGAGGCGCTGGGTTTCCGACCAGACGTCATCGTCACGAGCTATACCGAGACTCACCTCGAGGATCTCGACGGGCTGATCCTGGCGGGCGGCGCGGACATCGATCCGGTCCGCTACGGCCAGACGCCCAGCACGCCGACCCTCAAGATCGAGGCCGAGCGCGATGCCTTCGAGCTTCCCCTGGCCAGGCTTGCCCTGGAGCAGGGCGTGCCCGTCCTGGGCATCTGCCGGGGATTCCAGATGCTCAACGTGGCGCTGGGAGGCGTCCTCGTCCAGGACATCCCGTCCCAGTACGCAGGCTCCATCGAGCACCGCCAGGGTGCGCAGCATGAGGTCGAGATGTTACCCGGAAGCCACGTCCAGAGGCTTGCGGGAATGAACCGCATCCGGACCAACTCGTATCACCACCAGGGCGTCAAGATTTCCGAGGGCCTGGCCCCAGGCGTCATTGCCACAGCGTTCGCGCCCGATGGGGTCGTCGAGGCGTTCGAGCCAGAGCCTGGCCGGTTCCCGGGTTACGTCCTGGCCGTCCAGTGGCACCCCGAGAAGCGCGACGCCGCGGAGTCACCCGAGTTCACGGCCATGTCGAGGCTCCTCTTCGCCGACTTCGCCTCGGCCTGCCGAAGCCTGGCCAAGCCTGCGTAGGCTAGGGGGAGACTCCCCTTCGGGGCAGTGGGGGCATCTGCCGCGTGGCCCCGCTCGGCAGGTGGCCTTTCATTCGAGCGTGTCGGCGCAAACTCATTCGAACGCTCGCCTCGGGCGTGGGACCGTTCTCGGTTCGATTCCCGGGGCCGATCGACTGACGGCGAGAGCCCGCGGGCTCTCCGGACGACCGGGCTACGGAGCTACTTGGCTTCTTGCCAGGTGAGACCAGCGTGCATGTCGACCTTGAGCGGGACGTCCAGCGCCAGCGCTCCCTCCATCTGCTCGCGGACGATCCGCTGCGCGGTCTCGAGCTCGCCGGGCGGCACCTCGAAGACCAGCTCGTCGTGGACCTGCAGGACCATGGCGGTCGCGAGCCCGGCCTCGCCAAGGGCGCGATCGACGCCCAGCATCGCGATCTTGATGAGGTCCGCGGCCGTCCCCTGGACGGGGGCATTGATGGCAGCGCGCTCCGCGGCGTCGCGTTCCATGCGGCTGGAGCTCCCCAGCCCGGGGAGGTAGCGGCGCCGGCCGAGCAGGGTCTCGACGTAGCCGAGCTGATGGGCGCGAGCGACGGTCTCGATCGTGTACCGGTAGACGCCTGCATACTTCTGGCGATAGGCTTCGATGAACTCCCGGGCCTCCTTCTGGGGAATGCCAAGGGCCCGCGCCAGGCCGAACGCACTCTGCCCGTAAGCCACGCCGAAGTTGACCGCCTTGGCCTTGCGGCGCATCTCGGACGTGACGTCGGCGGGTGCGACCTGGAAGATCTGCGCAGCCGTCGCCGTATGGATGTCCTCATCGGCCGCGAACGCGGCGATGAAGGCTTCGTCTCGGGCGACGTGGGCGAGGATCCGGAGCTCGATCTGGGAGTAGTCCGCCGAGAGGATCAGGTTTCCCGGGGTGCACGGCACGAAGGCCTTGCGGATCTGCCGCCCCAGATCGGTGCGGATGGGGATGTTCTGCAGGTTGGGCTGATCCGAGGAGAGGCGGCCGGTGGCGGCGACATGCTGGTTGTACGAGGTGTGGATGCGACCCGTCCCCGGATTGACGAAGCTGGGCAACACGTCGATGTAGGTGTTCTTGAGCTTGGTCAGCTGACGGAACTCCAGGATCTTGGCCACCACCGGATGTTCGTCCACCAGCTCGTCGAGGACCGCGGCATCGGTCGAGCGACCGGTCTTGGTCTTGCGAACGTTCCTGAGCTGCAGCTTGTCGAACAGCAGGACCTCGAGCTGCTTGGGGCTGTTGAGGTTGAAGGACTCGCCCACCAGCTCCCGGGCTTCGGACTGGACCGCCGTGATGCGATCGGCAAGCTGGATGGACAGCTGGCCAAGGAGCTCCTGGTCGAGTCCGACCCCGTGGCGCTCCATGCGGCACAGCACATCTATCAGCGGCATCTCGACCTTGCGGTAGATCCCGTGGCGATCGGCCGCCAGGCGATCGCGGAGGAGCCCCCGCAACTCGAGGGTCACGGCGGCGTCCGCGGCCGCATACGGCGCGCATTCGGCGATCGGTACGCGGTCCATCTGGATCTGCTTGGCACCGGTCCCGATCAGTGCCGTGATGGGTGTCATCCTGTAGCGCAGCAGATCCCAGGCCAGATCCTTGAGGCCATTGCTCTGTCTGCCGGCATCGCTGACGTACGCGGCGATGAGCGTGTCGTCGACGAGTCCGGCGATCTCGACTCCCGCGGAGTAGAGCACGTGCATGTCGAACTTGGCGTGATGCGCGACCTTGGGCACCGGCGACGCGAAGAATTCGGACACGGCCGACAGGACCCGCTCGCGCGGAAGCTGGTCGCCTTCTCGGTGTCCGATCGGGATGTAGACGGCCTCGCACGAGCCGGCGTCGGTTCCGCCGAACGCCAGGGAGATGCCGACCAGGCCGCACCGCAGCGGTGAGAGTCCATCGGTCTCCGTGTCGAAGGCGACGATATCCTGGGTCAGCAACTCGGCGACGAGGGCATCGAGAGCCTCGGCCGTGGTGATCACCCGCGTCCGCACCGCCAGCTCCCGCTCGACCACCGGAGGCGGCAAGCCCTCGATCGGCAGCAGAGCCTGTCCGACGCCCACCGGAGCCACACTCTGATCCTCTGCGCCGGTCTCGCGGGGCGGCGCCGATGACCCTCGAGCCTCGCCAGCGACCGGCAAGCTGGCCGGTCCGGCCGTCGTCCCGGTGAATCCGGCCAGCAGCTTGGGGAGGTTGTTGAGGAGGCTCTTGAACTCGAGGCGGTCCAGGAGATTGCTCAGCGTGACGATGTCGGGAAGACTCAGCTCGCAATGCATCCAGTTGAGGTTGTCCACCGGCGCGTCGGTGTCGATCCGGGCCAGTTCGAAGGACTGACGGGCGAGATCGCGATGCTCGAGGAGCTTCTCTCGGATCTTGGGTCGGCTGACCTGGTCCACATGGGCGTACAGGTTCTCGAAGCTGCCGAACTCGCCGAGGAGCCCGAGCGCCGTCTTCTCGCCCACGCCAGGAACTCCCGGTATGTTGTCGGAGGCATCCCCGACCAGGCCCTTGTAGTCCACGACCTGGTCCGGCCGGACTCCCATGCGCGCCAGGACTCCCGCCTCGTCATAGCGCTCCAGGTCCGAGCCGCGCGCCTGGGGCAACAGCACGGTGACGCCCGGCCGCACCAGCTGGAAGAGATCCCGGTCGCCCGTCAGGATCTCGACCTCGTAGCCGTCCTGCGCCGCCTTGAGGGCGATCGTGCCGATGACGTCGTCGGCCTCGTACCCAGGAATTTCGTAGATCGGGATCCCCAGGGCCTCGACGACCGTGCGGATCGTCTGGAGCTGCGGGCGCAGGTCGTCCGGCATCGGCTTGCGGTGGGCCTTGTAGGCCTCGAAGCGCTGCTCGCGCAACGTGGGCCGGTCCATGTCGAAGCACAGGGCCAGGCAGGCCGGCCGATACTCGCTGATCGCCTTGAGCAGGCTGTTGATGAACCCGTACACGGCCCAGGTCGGCTCGCCCGCGCGGGTGCGCATGCCCGTGGTGAACATGGCGAAATGCGCGCGGTAAGCCAGCGCGTGACCGTCCACCAGCATCAATCGAATGCGTGGCGTGGGTGCGGCCTCGAACAGGCCGACCTGCATGCCCATCGGCGCCTCGCCGGCTGTCGGCGGTGCACCCGGGGCGGACCGGAGGGATTCGCTCAAAGAAGGCTCCTGAAGGCGGGAATCTTCAATTCTACCGTGACGGGTCAGCGCCCGCTCCGGCTGGCTTCCCTCCGATGGCGCCGGGTTCCGGGCCCGGTGGTCAGTCGACGGGAGGTTCGGGACCACCGCGCGGAGCCGGGGCGACGACGAGCGTGATCTCGCCCAGAACCCCGCCCCCGGCATATCGACCGGCCGCCTCGCCCAGGGTCGTCCGGACGATTTCCTCGTGGACCTTCGTGAGCTCACGGCAGATGGCGACGGGCCGATCGGCGCCGAAGATGACAGCCATGTCGGCCAGGGTCGCCGCCAGCCGATGCGGACCCTCGAAGAAGACCAGAGCGCGCCGTTCCTGTGCCATGTCGCGAAGGAGCCGCCGGCGCGCCTTGCCCTCTCTGGGGAGGAAGCC
>JAJYIO010000218.1:0-332 GCA_021790035.1 bacterium
CGACGTCCGTCGAAGTGGCGCGCGTAGAAGGACCGCGCCAGCCGCCCGTTTTCCATCTCGTCGTAGAACACGTTGTCGCGCTGGGAAGGCATCCGCTCGTGATGCTGGGCCTGGTAGAGCACGTTCTTGGCCTGCCAGGTGGCCCCTGGCACGACCCATTCGTCGAGCGCGATCGTCAGCCCGCTCACCAGGGCTGCGACCAGCAAGACCGGCGCGGCGATCCGGAAGATCGAGAGACCCTGGGCGCGCATCGCGGTGATCTCGGATTCGCCCGAAAGACGGCCGAAAGCCAAAAGGGCCGCCAGGAGCATCGACATCGGGAAGGTGTAGAA
>JAJYIO010000218.1:342-5449 GCA_021790035.1 bacterium
GGGCGATGACCTCGAGGACGACCGAGATCGGAAGGCCGACGTGCACCATCAAGTTGATGAGCTCGAAGAGCACGTTGGAGGCCAGCATGATCCCGGTGAATGCCGCCACCCCGAAGAAGAAAGGGCCCAGGAGCTCGAGGACGACGTAGCGGTCGAGTGTCGACGGCCGCAAGGGGAGCGGCGAGCGCGTCAAAGTCCGAACTCTTCGCCGAGGTAGTGCTTGCGCGCTATGTCCGAAGCCACGATCTCCTGTGGCGTACCGTGGAACAGGATGTTGCCCGAGTCGATGATGTAGGCGCGATCGACGATCTTGAGCGTGTCGCGGACGTTGTGGTCCGTGAGGAGGAGGCCGAGGTTGCGAGAGCGCAGGTGGCGCAGCATCTTCTGGATGTCCGAGATGGCCAGCGGATCGATGCCGCTGAAGGGCTCGTCGAGCAGGATGAATGCGGGATTGGTCGCCAGGGCCCGTGCGATCTCCACCCGCCGGCGCTCACCGCCCGAGAGCTGGAATCCCTTGCTCTTGCGAATCTTCTGGATGTGAAACTCGTCGAGAAGCTCCTCGAGCCGTTGCTTCTGGACCTTGCGGGAAATCCCGAGCAGCTCCCAGACGGCCGTGAGATTTTGCTCGACCGTCAGCTTGCGGAATACCGAGGGCTCCTGCGCGAGGTAACCGATGCCCTTGCGGGCGCGCAGGTGCATCGGCAGATGGGCGACATTCTCGGAATTGAGCGTCACCGAACCCGAATTGGGCCGTACCAGGCCGACGACCATGTAGAAGGTGGTCGTCTTGCCGGCGCCGTTGGGACCCAGCAGGCCCACGATCTCTCCGCGTCGGACCGAGATGCTCACCTCGTTGACCACGCGCCGGCCGCGGTAGACCTTGACCAGCTTGTGGGTTTCGATGCTCGAATCGCCGGGATCCTCCGGCCTGGCGACCGGAAGCGGCGCAACCGCCTCGCTCATCGGGACCTCCCTTTCCCGGCGCGATCGCCCGCTGGACGTCGCGTCGCCTGCCACAGTCCTGTCGCTGCCATGGTTTCGGGCAGCATCAGCGCGAACCTCCCCTGGCCGGGCCCGCCGGGAGGTGCTTGACCGCCGGATGGCCCGGCCGGGGCAGGAAGATGTGCGTCTTGGTATCGCCCTGCGCCACCAGCCGCCGGGTAGGGACGAAGTAGGTGACCTCGTTCCCCCTGAAGGTGTCGTGCGCCCGCGTTGCCACCACGTGGCCGCGGAAGAGGATCTTGAGGACCTCCTGCTCGTCGGGCGAAGTGCTGATGACCGCCTGGTCGCAGGTGACCGTCATGTCCCGCATGGCTATCCGCACCTGGCCGTCGATCGTGTAGGTATGCGCCATGCCGTCATACTCGGTCGTTCGGCCCGCGATGCCGATCTCGTCCATCGGCACGGGGGCATGGAGGGGACGGTGGATGGGCGGCCTGGGGTGCCAGCGATCCGGTGTCCCAAGATGGGGCGCGAGGTGGGGCGCGGCGGCCAGAAAAAACACGGTGGGAACGGGGATCACGGCACCCTTCCTGGTTCATCGAGGTGGCCGATGTCGGCCTCGGGCAGGCTGACCGTGGCCCGGACCGACCCGAGGATGGCCACGCGCTTGAGCTGGCTGTCGGCCTCGAGTCGCTGCCCTGCCAGCCGTGAAATGCCACGGTCGAAGACGACGTGGCCGGCTGCGGAGAGGTGCTGGGAGCTCGCCTTCCAGGTGACCGAGTCCGCCGCGAAGTCGGTGTTCTCGTGGAGCGCCTTGACGTGCACGGGCCCGCGCATCACGAGAGTTCCACTGCGGGCATCGAGGTCGGCCGCAGGAGCCCGTGCCACCGAGATCGGGCGGCCATGACGGAAGGACTCGAGCCGCACCCCGTCGAGGTGGGCCGCTGGATTTCCGTATCCGACGCGGGTGGCCTTGAGGATCCAGGACGGCGTTGACCCGTTATAGGCAGTCAGACGGACGCCCTCGAAGGCGATAGGGGGAGCCGACGCCGACAGGTGGCCAGGTGTGTCCGACGCCTTGGGCATCGCCTTGCAGCCCACGGCCGCGGCGATCCACGCAAGAGCCAACAGATGTCTCATGGTCGGTAAACAACGATCTTACCAGGAGACAACGCCGCCCGCCTCGAGGTTCCGTTCCCGCGTCCCGGGGCCCTCTGGTCCATGGATTGCTGACCCACGCCCGAAGCAATCCGCGCCCCACGCTCGAGGTACGGCATCGCAAGGAGCCCGGGCCCCGCCAGAGCCCAGGGCGCTGCAGCCGCGGCGGCCCGGCTATCCGGCGCGGTCCTGGACCTGTTTCAGGTCGACCTGACCCCGGATGGCTTCCGCGCCCCTCGCCTCACGTACGAAAGTACGCTTCGGCTTCGGGTCCTTGCGGGCGCGCCCGGGCCCAAATCATCCGAAAGTCGGTCTAGACCTGGTAGTGGCCGTCGAGATGCGTCGTGGCCCGCCGATCCAGCCAGCGGTCGACACCCGAACTCTGGTGGCGCTTGATCGTCGCCACGCTGTCGTGGAAGGTCATGTGAAGGTTGCGGCCCATCTGCCGGGCTTCGGACAGTCCGCCCTTGTCGCGCGGATCCATTTCAGGGTACTGGTGCACGACCTTCTCGAAGCGAAGACTCTTGACCGCCGTGTCATCGACGACCTCTTCGACCTTTTCCGCAGCGGGTTGGCCCGGAGCGTCGAAGGCGATGGCTATCTCTTCGTTGCTGGGACGGCGCACCACGTGGCCCTTGACCCGGATCATGCCGCCACCCGCGTAAACCCAGAAACGCAGGTTGTCACTGTTCCACAGGCGGACCTGGCCGACCGTGCGGATCCGCATGCCGGTGCGCGAGATGTCCGTCACGACGCCCTCGATCAGGTGGTTGCTCTCGGACTCGGCAAACTCGACCTTGAGGCGAACCTCGACACGCGGGGCGCGCCGACGATCCCCATCCTCGAGGCGGTCCTCTCGGTGGGTTACGATCTCCACCTTCTCACGCATGCTAAGCTCCTCTTCCCCGTTTAATCGGCAGATAACGGTCCAGTCTTGCGTGCGCCTTGAAACCTGACGGAAGTTTTTTCGCGGTGGCCGTCCTGCCATGCCCCTTGGAAGCCTGCTGGCCAGAGGACGTTCGAGGGAACGCGTAGGTTCCCTCGAGTCACCGCCCTGACGCCGTGAGGGAGGCTCTAGACCGGCAAGACCGCCTGGCGCTTGGGTAGCTTGCGGTCCTTGCGGGTCGCGTAGGCCGCCAGACGGGAGATGAGCTCGTCGCGCAGGCGAGAGGGTTCGATGATGCCATCGACCACGAGTTCGGAAGCCAGGCGGTAGAGGTCGATATCGGCCTCGTACTCGGCTCGCTTGGAGGCGACGTACGCTTCGCGTTCGGATTCGGGAAGCTCGGCGATCTTGTTGGCGTAGACCGCGTTGATGGCGGCTTCGGGACCCATGACGGCGATCTTGGCCGTGGGTAGGGCCAGGCAGACGTCCGGGTCGAACGCCGGGCCCGCCATCGCATAGAGGCCAGCACCGTAGGCCTTGCGCACGATGACGCTGATCTTCGGCACCGAGGCAGACGAGACGGCCGAGATCATCTTCGCACCGTGGCGAATGATGCCCGCCCGCTCGACGGCCGAACCGATCATGAAGCCCGGCACGTCGGCCAGGAACAACAGCGGGATGTTGTAGGCGTCGCAGAGCCAGATGAACCGCGCCGCCTTGTCCGCGCTATCGGCGAACAGGACCCCGCCCTTGACCCGCGGCTGGTTGGCCAGGATTCCGACGACCCTCCCACCGAGCCGGGCCAGGCCGGTGATGAGCTCCTGGGCGAAGAGCTTCTTGATCTCGATGAAGGAGCCTTCGTCGACCAGCGAGTCGAGGAACTCGTACATGTTGAAGGGCTGATTCTGGCTCTTGGGAACGATCTCGTCGAGCGAGCGGCCGGCCTTGGGTGCGACCGAGCCAGTGGCGGCCGGGAGCTCGGCGTGGTTCTGAGGCATGTAAGCGAAGTACCGGCGGAGCCACTCGATCGCGTCTTGCTCCGTCTTGACCAGGACGTCGCCGCAGCCCGAGACCGAGCAGTGCATGCGCGCACCGCCCATGGCCTCAAGGGTGACCTTCTCGCCGATGACCATCTCTGCCATGCGGGGTGAACCCAGGTACATCGAGGCGTTGCCCTCGACCATGACCACCACGTCGCAGAAGGCCGGAATATACGCTCCGCCAGCGGCCGACGGACCGAACAGCAGGCAGATCTGGGGCACCGTTCCTGAAAGCTGGACCTCGTTGTAGAAGATCCGTCCCGCTCCGCGACGACCCGGGAACATCTCGACCTGGTCCGTGATGCGGGCGCCGGCCGAGTCGACCAGGTACAGCATCGGCACCTGCAGGCGCATGGCGGTCTCCTGGATGCGGATGATCTTCTCTACCGTGCGAGAGCCCCACGAACCCGCCTTGACGGTGCTGTCATTGGCCATCACGCAGACCGTCCGACCGTGGATCTTGCCGACGACCGTCACGACGCCGTCGGCCGGGAGATCTCCAGCAAGGCAGTTGGCGAACATGGCATCCTCGAGATCGGAGCCCTCGTCCAAGAGGAGGCGCAGGCGCTCACGCACGAAGAGCTTGCCGGTCTTCTGGGCCGCTTCGTGGTACTTCGGCGCCCCGCCCTGCTTGATCCGGGCAATCTGCTCGCGCAGTTCGCCCTCGCTGTGTTCCTGGCTGGCAGTCGGCTGGTTCTCGGTCACTGTGGTCACGGAATCTCCTCGGTGCCTGAAGGACGAGCGACTCTGGTCCAAAGGCTCGCCCTGCCCGCTACAGCGCGGCGAGAGGAAGGCAAGAGTCACGAGGTCCGCGGGTCATGTCCAGACACCCATGCGAGGCGCAGCTTGGACAACTCTCGAGAAAAGAGCCCAGGAAGGCGGGCCACGACAAGGTATCAGCGCCATCATAGCAGGTTAGACCGCCTCTAAACGAGCCAGAACGCAGGCCTCACCTTCTCGATTTCTTTCCCGAGTCTTAAACGTTCCATAGGCAAGGTCCGGGTCCCGGAGGGCGATAGAACAGCATCCAAGGTCAAGCGCAGTCGGCGCCGCTGGTAATTTCCCCGAACCCTCCTCCTCC
>JAJYIO010000219.1 GCA_021790035.1 bacterium
CTCCCGGCCGCCTGCATCGCATGGGCGAGGTTCACGAGGGTGCCGCCACCATGGACTACATGGTCCAGGAGCAGGAGCGTGGCATCACCATCACTTCCGCGGCCACCCAGGCCATGTGGAAGGACCACCGGATCAACATCATCGACACCCCCGGCCACGTGGACTTCACGGTCGAGGTCGAGCGTTCCCTGCGAGTCCTCGACGGCGTGGTGGCCGTGTTCTGCGCGGTCGGCGGGGTTCAACCCCAGAGCGAGACCGTCTGGCGGCAAGCCAATCGCTACGGCGTTCCCCGCATCGTGTTCATCAACAAGATGGACCGCGTGGGCGCGGACTTCTTCCGCGTCGTCGACCAGATGAAGGAGCGCCTCGGCGCCAATGTCGTTCCCCTGCAGCTCCCCATCGGAGCCGAGGACAAGTTCGGCGGCGTGATCGATCTGATCGAGATGAAGGCGATCCGCTACTACGACGACGAGGGCAAGGACATCCGCGAGGAGGAGATCCCTGCCGAGTACCGCGAGCAGGCGGATGCTTACCGGGAGCGTCTCGTCGAGGCGGCCGCCGAGACCGATGACGAACTCCTCAACAAGTACATGGAGGGCGAGGCCCTCACCCAGGAAGAAGTCATCCGGGGCTTGCGCAAGGGAACCATCAACAACCAGATCGTGCCGGTCACGTGTGGATCCGCATTCAAGAACAAGGGCGTGCAGCCCATGCTCGATGCGGTCGTGCACTTCCTGCCGAGCCCGGTCGATGTTCCCGACGTGTTGGGCCACTCGCCCGACGGCGACGAGGACACCCGCAAGACGGCCGACGACGCTCCGTTCTCGGCGCTGGCCTTCAAGATCCTCACCGATCCCTACATCGGCAAGCTGACCTTCTTCCGCGTATACAGCGGCAAGCTCGAGAAGGGCAGCTACATCTACAACGCCACCAAGGGCAAGCGCGAGCGCATCAGCCGCATCGTCCAGATGCACGCAGACAAGCGCGAGGACGTCGAGGAGGTCCTCGCCGGGGACCTCGCCGCGGCCGTGGGCCTCAAGGACACCACCACGGGCGATACGCTCTGCTCGGAGGATGATCCGATCATCCTCGAGTCGATGAACTTCCCCGAGCCAGTCATCTCGGTGGCCATCGAGCCGCGGACCAAGGTCGATCAGGACAAGCTCTCCGAGTCGCTCCGCAAGCTCGCCGAGGAAGACCCCACGTTCAAGGTCGCGATGGATGCCGAGACGGGTCAGACCATCATCTCCGGCATGGGCGAACTGCACCTCGAGATCATCGTGGATCGCCTGCTGCGCGAGTTCAAGGTCGAGGCCAACGTGGGGCGGCCGCAGGTCGCCTACCGCGAGACCATTCGCAAGTGCGTCGAGCAAGAGAGCCGCTTCGTCCGTCAGACCGGCGGTCGTGGCCAGTTCGGCCACGTCATCATCAAGGCCGAGCCCAACGAGCCCGCCAAGGGCTTCGAGTTCGTCAACAAGATCGTCGGCGGGGTCATCCCCAAGGAGTACATCCCGGCGGTCGAGGCTGGCGTAAAGGACGGTCTCACGACGGGCCAGCTCGCAGGCTACCCGGTCATCGACGTCAAGGTCACGCTCACGTTCGGCTCCTACCACGTCGTGGACTCGTCGGAGCTCGCATTCAAGATCGCCGGTTCGATGGCGATCAAGGACGCCGTGGTCAAGGCCGATCCAGCTTTGCTCGAGCCGGTCATGAAGGTCGAAGTCGAGGTTCCCGACGCCAACATGGGCGACGTCATCGGCGATCTTCAGGGCCGCCGGCGCGGCATCGTCCAGGGGATGGAAGCCCGGGGCGGACTCCAGGTCATCAAGATGGCCGTACCGCTGGCCGAGATGTTCGGCTACGCCACGGATCTCCGGAGCATGACGCAGGGCCGCGGGACGTTCTCGATGGAGTTCACCCACTACGCGGAGGTGCCAAAGGCAGTAGCCGAGGGCATCATAGCCAAGGCCAGGGGGACGAAAGCCGCCACTTGAACGCAAGTTTCGGCTGGAGAAGGCCGACAAGGACTCTAAGGTAACGTTAAGATCAGATTTAGTCCCACCAAAGATAAGCGCCTAGCAGCCGGTTACGGTTGCGTCACCAAGAGCCAGCAGAGGCGGGCGTCACTAGAGGAGAACCAGCAGGTATGGCCAGGCAGAAGTTCGAGCGGACCAAGCCGCACGTCAATATCGGCACGATCGGCCACGTCGATCACGGCAAGACGACGTTGACCGCGGCCATCACCATGGCGCTCGCCGCGATCGGCAAGGCGCAGGCCAAGAAGTACGAGGAGATCGACGCGGCTCCCGAGGAGAAGGCCCGCGGCATCACCATCAACACCGCCCACGTGGAGTACGAGACGGACAACCGCCACTACGCCCACGTCGATTGCCCCGGACACGCCGACTACGTCAAGAACATGATCACCGGCGCGGCCCAGATGGACGGCGCGATCCTGGTCGTGTCGGCCGCGGACGGCCCGATGCCCCAGACCCGCGAGCACATCCTCCTGGCCCGCCAGGTCGGCGTGCCCTACATCGTCGTGTTCCTCAACAAGGCCGACATGGTCGACGATCCGGAGCTCCTCGAGCTCGTCGAGATGGAAGTCCGCGACCTCCTCTCCGAGTACGACTTCCCCGGCGATCAGATTCCGATCGTCTCGGGTTCGGCCCTCAAGGCGCTCGAGGCCATGCAGGCCAATCCCAAGACCACGCGTGGTGAGAATGCCGACGTGGACAAGCTCTACGACCTCATGGAGAAGGTCGACGGCTACGTGCCCGAGCCGCAGCGCGAGGTCGACAAGCCGTTCTTGATGCCGGTCGAGGACGTGTTCTCGATCACCGGCCGCGGCACCGTGGCCACGGGCCGCATCGAGCGCGGCAAGGTCAAGGTCCAGGACGAGATCGAGATCATCGGCTTCAAGGACACCCGCAAGGCGATCGTCACGGGCGTCGAGATGTTCCGCAAGACCCTGGACGAGGGCTTTGCTGGCGACAACGTCGGCATCCTGCTCCGGGGCGTCGACAAGGAAGAGATCGAGCGCGGCCAGGTCCTGGCCAAGCCCGGTTCGATCAAGCCGCACACCAAGTTCAAGGCCGAGGTCTACGTCCTCAAGAAGGAAGAGGGCGGCCGCCACACGCCGTTCTTCCCCGGCTACAAGCCGCAGTTCTACGTCCGCACCACGGACGTGACGGGCTCCATCGCGCTCCCGCAGGGTGTCGAGATGGTCATGCCGGGCGACAACATCCAGATGGAGATCGAGCTGATCCAGCCCGTCGCCATCGAGCAGGGCATGCGTTTCGCCATCCGCGAGGGCGGCCGGACCGTCGGTTCCGGGGTTGTCGCGGGCGTCGTCGAGTAACCGCGACTCCCGGATGGCTTCCAAGAGGCCCGCTTCGGCGGGCCTCTTTTGGCGCGGGGAGAGGGATGGAACCGTCTGTTTGGCCGTATAATGGGACGTCTCGCTGTGCCGCAACGGTCAAAAGGATCTCACCATGATCGCGATGTCTCCCCTTGCTCAGGGCAATCCCCACGGTCTTTCCGAGGATCAGGTCGCGTTGCGCGACATGGTCCGCGATTTCGCCGAGCGCGAGGTCAAGCCGCTTGCAGCCGAGATCGACGAGAAGGAGATCTACCCCCGGCAGACCTTCGACAAGATGGGCGAGCTGGGCCTGATGGGCTTGCCCTGGCCCGAGGAGTACGGCGGGAGCGGAGCAGCCTACCTCTCCTATGCCATCGCGGTCGAGGAAATCGCCCGCGTCTGTGGCTCCACCGGGCTCTCCTATGCCGCGCACACGTCTCTGGGAACCGCTCCGATCGTCTACTTCGGCACCCCGGAGCAGAAGTCCCGCTGGCTCCCGCCGCTTTGCAGCGGTCGCTCGGTCGGCGCCTGGGCTTTGACCGAACCCCAGGCTGGCTCCGATGCGGCCCGCCAGCAGACGGTGGCCGTGCGCGACGGCGACGACTACGTCCTCAACGGCGCCAAGCAGTTCATCACCAACCCACCTTTTGCCGAGGCTGTCGTCGTCATGGCGATGACGGACAAGACCAAGGGCACCAACGGCATCTCGAGCTTCATCGTCCCGACCAATTCCGAGGGTTTCTCGATCGGCAAGCACGAGCGCAAGATGGGCATGCGGGGCTCGCCCACCTGCGAGATCATCTTCAACAACGTCCGCATTCCCGCGGCCCTTCGCCTCGGCGAGGAGGGCACGGGCTTCAAGCAGGCGATGAAGACCCTCGACGGGGGGCGGATCTCGATCGGCGCCCTGGCCCTGGGTATCGCTCAGGGCGCCTACGAGGCCGCCCTGGCCTACGCCAAGGAGCGCGTGCAGTTCGGCCAGCCCATCGGCAAGTTCCAGGCCGTGGGGGACATCCTGGCCAACATGGCGACCCAGATCCACGCGGCGCGGCTCATGGTCTATCACGCCGCTCGCCTCAAGGATGCCGGACTCGAGCACTCCCTGGCCGGCGCCCAGGCCAAGCTCTTTGCGAGCGAGGCGGCGATGAGGGTCACGACCGACGCGGTCCAGGTCCTCGGCGGCTACGGTTACGTCCGGGAGTTTCCCGTCGAGCGCATGATGCGCGATGCCAAGCTGTGTGAGATCGGCGAGGGCACCTCGCAGATTCAGCGTCTTGTCATTGCCCGCCGCATCGGCCTTTAGACCGATTCCGGATTGACCTGACCCCGGCTTACGTCCGCGCCCCCTTGCCTCACGTACGAAAGTACGCTTCGGCTTCGGGGCCTTGCGGGCGCGCTCGGGTTCAGCCCAATCGAAAGTCGGTCTCGATCGGCTTGTATTCGACGCTCACGGCGCGAACTCGTACACGTAGCGCGTGATGTCCATGAGACTGGCCAGGACCTCGCGGGGCGGGACCGACTCGAACAGGATCCGGTGGACGCCCTCGGTGATGGGCATGTAGACGCCCAGTTCGCCGGCCATCTCGTGGACCGTGCGGGTCGTCTTGACCCCCTCGGCGACCTGGTCCATCGAGCGCACTATCTGGTCGAGCGTCTGGCCGGCGGCCAGGTGCTCGCCGACGCGGTGGTTGCGCGAGAGGGGCGAGAAGCAGGTGGCCATGAGGTCGCCGATTCCAGCCAGACCCTGGAAGGTCTCGAGCCGGGCCCCCTCGGCAACCCCCAGGCGGGCGATCTCCGCCAGGCCGCGCGTGACCAGGAGTGCCATCGTGTTCATTCCGAACCCCAGCCCCTCGGCCAGGCCGGCGGCGATCGCCATGACGTTCTTGATGGCCCCGGCGATCTCGACGCCCACGACGTCGCTCGAGCCATAGACGCGAAACGAAGAACTCCACAGCAAGTCCCGTCCGGTCTGGACCACCTCGTCGAAGCGCGAGGCGATCACAGCTGCCGATGGCTGCTTCAGCGCGACCTCCTTGGCCAGGTTGGGACCCGACAGCACGCCGATCTTCCG
>JAJYIO010000220.1 GCA_021790035.1 bacterium
GCGAGTTTGAGAGGGGCGAAGGGCCCCTCTCAAGTCACTGCCGGCGCAGCCGGAGCAGAGAGTTTCCCCCTAGTTGCCCACCGTCTGCGCCGACACTCTCGAATGAAACGCCACCTGTCGAGCGGGGCTACGCAGCAGCTTGCCCGCAGCAGTGGGGGCATGCGGGGGCTGGCACGGACCCCGCAGTCACTGCCCGAGCGCAGCGAGGGAGTTTCTTGTGAGGCGCCCCGAAAAAGGTTCCGGGCTAGCCCCCGCCTTCGCGGTAGAGCTGTATGAAGGAGGCGTCGATGCGCCGTGGCCGAGAGGGCACGCCCAGCCGGTAACGCAGGTCATCCAGCGTGGTGGGCAGCTGGCCTACCCGGTCGCCGATGGCAAACGGCAGCTGGTCGAGCAGCTCGCTGGCCCTGGCCAGGAGGCCCTGGCGCGTGGAACTGCCCGCATCGGGGGCCAGGAGCAGGCCCGCCACGGTACCTACCGCGGTGCCTATCAGGGCCGACGCGAAGATGGCGAAAGGGCGACGCGGCATCTAGCTGGCGCTCTCCTCTCCCTCGATGAGTTCCTCGCGCTTGTACGCGGCAGCCTTCTTGCCGGCCTCGAGCGCATCCCCCAGCAGGTTGAGCTTCTCGTCGATGGTGGCGCGGGTGGAGTTGAGCAGACTTTCGGTGTTGCCGCGGACGTTCTCGATCACTTCGTTGGCCCGCACCTTGAGGTCGGCCACGGTTTCGGTGACCTGCTCGCGGGTCTTGGTGCCGGATTGCGGCGCCATGAGCAGACCGACGACGAAACCGCCCATGGCTCCGAGCAGCATGCCGGTCAACAGCTCTAGACCGCCACCGTTGCGTTGCTCCATTGCTCCCTCCATCGAGCCCCGGCGACCGTCTCTGGTCCGAGGCGGGTGCGCAGCCCGACGAGGCTCCGGGCGCGGTCAGCCTGCCCGCCCATCCTAGCTCCGCTGTAGAGCGGCTGGCAATACGCTACGATGGACCCATGGCGAACGCGTATGACCTGGTGATCGTGGGGGCTGGCAGCGCCGGGTATGCGGCAGCCCGGACGGCAGGCGCTCTCGGGGCCAAGGTGGCGCTGATCGACAAGGGGCCGCTGGGAGGTCTCTGCATCCTGCGGGGCTGCATGCCGAGCAAGGCGATCCTGGCCTCGGCAGAGGTCCTGCACCGGGCTCGCAGCGCCCGCCGCCTCGGGCTCGTGATCCCGGAGGCGCACGCGGACCTGCCCGCGATCATGGCCCGCAAGCGTCATCTGGTCCGGGAATTTGCCGACTACCGCATCGAGCAGATCCATCGCGCACCCAACACCGAAGTCATCGAGGGTGAAGCGCGCTTCGCAGACGCCCACCACGTCGAGATCGTGGACCGGCCGGACGGGGGGGCGGCCCGCGTTCGGCAGGTCGTCGAGGGCCGGGCGTTCATCGTCGCTACCGGCTCGACCGTTGCCTTGCCGGAGCTGCCCGGGCTGCGCGAGGTGGGCTTCCTGACCTCGGACGAGGCCCTCGAGCTGGAGCAAGCCCCGCGGTCTCTCATCGTGCTCGGTGGCGGCTTCATCGCGTGCGAACTCGGTCAGTTCTTTTCCCGCATCGGCGTCAAGGTGACGATGTTGCTGCGGAGCGGGCACGTCCTGTCCGGCGAGGACGCCGATGTCGCGATCGCCCTCCAGCAATCTCTGGCAGCCGAGGGCGTCGAGATCGTCACCCACGCGGTCGGGACCGGGGTCGAGGCTCGGTCTGGCCGCAAGGTCGTCCGGGCCCTCGTGGACGGCCACGTGGCCGAGTTCGAGGCCGCGGAGATCCTGGTCTGCACGGGACGTCTTCCGGCCGTCGAACAGCTCGGACTCGATGCCGCCGGCGTCGAGCATTCATCTGGCAGGATTCCGGTCGATCCCTTCATGCGGACCAGCGTCCCGCACATCTACGCCGTCGGGGACGTGACCGGGCAATTCCAGATCGTCCACCAGGCCATCCGCGAGGCCGAGATCGCCGCATACAACGCCACGAGCGGCAAGGCGGCCCGGGCGATCGACGATCGGCTGGTTCCGTTCGTCGTCTTTACGGATCCCCAGGTCGGCCGCGTGGGCCTGACCGAGCAGCAGGCCCAAGAGAGGGGAATCGAGGTGCTGGTGGGCAAGTACCCGTTCGACGACCACGGCAAGTCGATGTGCCTCGACCGGACCGAGGGCTTCGTCAAGCTGATCGGCGATGCCCGGAGCGGCGAGATCCTCGGCGGCGCCATCGTCGGACCCGAGGGTGGGGAGCTGCTCCACGAGATCGTCGTGGCCATGCACTTCAAGAGCACGGCCGCCGAGTTCCTGCAGATCCCGCACGTGCATCCCACGCTGGCCGAGATCCTCACCTATCCGGCCGAGGAGATCGAGGAGCAACGCCTGCAGTTGAGCCCCGTTTGACTCGTCGCGCCAGATCCCTTCGGACCGCGAGCCCTTCAGTTCATCCGATCCCTTCGGACCGCGAGCCCTTCAGTTCATCGACAGGCGGTTGCCGCGGTAGAAGAAGTAGCCGAGGTCGGTGTTGATCTGGGCGAAGGCGCGCAGGCGTTCGACGTCTCGTTCGAGGAGCTGAACCTCGGATACCAGCCGGGCATGCGGCCCGGCCGCCTCGAGGAGGGATTGCTTGGTGAAGAGGTCCGTCTGGAGCGTCCGTGCGATGAGGTACGAAGCTTCCTGGGGATCGTCCGGCAACGACTGCACCAGCGGTATTGCGGAAAGCGCGACCAGGATCTCCACATAGGAACGATAGAGTTCGGCGGCACGCGCCATCACTTCGGCGGGGACGGGATCGCGGCTCTCCGGGATCGCCTCGATGCGGGCCTGGCGAAACGGTTCGTCATCGATCAGATCGCGGACGCGGCAGCGCAGCTTGCCCGTCACGACGATGTTCATCCGGCCGTCCTTGAACCGGGCGATCTGGTCGATCTGAGCCAGCGTGACCGTCGAGAAGGCTTCGGGCGGCGGACCTTCGGCATCCGATGCATCCCGGAGCAGACCCAGGGCAAGGCGGCCGTCACGCTCTAGGGTCCGCTCGACCAGCAGCTGGTACCGGCTCTCGAAGATGTGCAGCGGGAGCTCCATCCCGGGGAAAAGCACGATATTGAGCGGAAAAAACGGGACGACCTGTGGCTCGAATCCACCCTCGTCCATCCTCCACCTCCCAGTCCTCGTCTGCCATCATAGGGCAGGTTTGCCAGACGCGGGTATATATTGGGGGCGATGACCGTCGGGGCGGCTGGCACACAGAGGTTCGGGACCATGTCCCGGCGTGCGTTCCTGGTGCGGGCCGGTGGGTTCATAGTGGCGGCATCGTTGCCGGTTGGCTGCGCCGAACCTTCCTTTCGGGCTCCCGGGTTCGAGCTTCGATACTTTTCTCCCTTCGAGTATGCGGTCGTGAACCGCGTGGCCGATCGCGTCGTGCCCGGGGTCCACGGACTGCCCGGGCCGGGGGTGCTCGGCGTCGCCCGCCAGGCCGATGGCGTCATGGCCTTGCTGGACCCCAGCCTCAAGGCCCAATTCCACCAGCTGCTCACGCTCTTCGACCGCGTTCCCATCCTGGCGGGTCGACTCGGTCCGTTCGTCACGCAGGGTCCGCGCGGGGCCGAGGCTTACCTGGCAGCCTGGGAGGACAGTCCCTTCGAGATGCTCCGGCACGGTTTCCAGGGCCTTCGCCGGCTGGCTGCCGCCGTGTACTACGCCGATCCCGGGATCTGGGGGCTGATCGGGTATGCCGGCCCGTGGGTGGGACGCATCGATGTGGGCTACGGCCTGGATAACCAGGGCAACGGGCCGCTGGTCAATCCCAACGTCTACTCCAAGTTCACCAGATGAAGCGACCTGCTGGCGCCTTGCCCTTCTCGGACCCGGCCAACCCCCAGGTGATTCGCGCCCATGGCCCGCTCGAGATCCATGCCGAGGTGGGCGTCATCGGCTCGGGGGCGGGCGGGGCCACGTTCGCGTCCGAGCTCGCCGAGCGCGGCTTCGAGGTCGCCTTGCTGGAAATGGGCCCGTACATCACGCGCAAGCAGATGACCCAGCGAGAACGGGACATGCTTCCGCTCTTCTACGAGGACGTCGCGTCTCAGACCACGGCAGACGGGGGCATCGTCATCCTGCACGCGCATTGCGTCGGTGGCACCACGGTGGTCAACAACGCCATCTGCTTCGATCCGCCGGCCTGGCTTCTCGACGAATGGGCCGATCGCCACGACGTGGCGGGCGCACGCCGGGCAGATGTCGCGGCCGCCAACGCCAAGGTCAACTTCATCCTCAACGTCCAGAAGATCGCCCCTGACCAGGTCAACCAGAACGCCCGGGTGATGATGCGCGGGACCGAGCGCATCGGCGTCGCCGGGGATACGTTCCACCACAACCGGACCGAGTGCCTGCTCGCCGGGTTCTGCATGCTGGGCTGCGCATACGATCGCAAGCAGAACCACCACATCACGTACGTCCCGCGTGCCCTGTCGTATGGCGCCAGGCTCTATCCCGAGGCGCACATCGATCGCCTGATCTCCAAGGGCCAGCGGGTGGTGGAGGCCGTCGGGACGGTTCGGGATCCGGTCAGTGGCAAGCAATACCCGCTCTCTCTCAAGGCGGACGCATTCGTCGTCGCGGGAGGCGCTGTCTGGTCGCCCGCACTTCTGCTCAAGAGCGGCCTTGGCAACGATCAGGTGGGCCGGAACTTCCATTGCCATCCCATCGCGGCCATCGCGGCGGATATGGGGGACGAGACGATCCGCGCCTACGAGGGCATCCCGCAGTGCTACTACGTGGACCAGTACCTGCAAGATCAGGGGTTCGTTCTCGAATCGATCTTTGCTGGACCGTCCGTGTCCGCGGCTCTTTTGCCCGCGTGGGGGCCGTCTCTGCAGCGCCTCATGGGCCGCTACGAGCATCTGGCCTCGGCCTACGTCCAGCTGCGCGACGAGGATTCCGGGCGGATCCGCGTCGATTCTCGCGGCGTTCCGGTCATCGATTACTCGCTGTCACCTCGCGACGCGCAGAAGAGCCTGGCCGGCCTCAAGATCCTTTCGCGGATCTTCTTGGCAGCAGGCGCCCAGGCGGCCTATCTTCCGAGCGACAGCGCACCCATCCGGACCGAGGCCGATATTGCCGCAATGAGCTTGGATTTCTCGCCATGCCGGGTCTCGCTCGTTTCCGCTCACCAGATGGGCTCGCTGCGGATGGGCGAGGATCCTGGATTTGCGGCGGTCAATAGCCAGGGCAAGGTTTTCGGTACGACCAACCTCTATGTCGCGGACGCGTCGGTCTTTCCAACGGCGCTCGGCCTCAACCCGCAGATCACGGTCGCGACCCTGGCGACGCACTTTGCCAGCCAGTTCAGCCGTCCGCTGCCGGTCTGACCGGGGCGGGAGTGACTCGAGCACAGCGAGGGATCCCTTGATTCAGCGCGG
>JAJYIO010000221.1 GCA_021790035.1 bacterium
GACGGCTCGACCCGTGCAGACGGCGGCGGCGGCACCCGGCCGGATCCTGCTCGGAGTCGGTGCTGGGCATCGCACGCAGATCGAGCACGAGTGTGGCCCGAGGTTCGAGCGGCCGGCGTGCCAGGGGTTCCGGACGCCGAGCCCTCCTCTGTGCCTTCCTGGGGTACAATGCCCCATCGCGCCCGGAGCCCTTTCCGGGCCCGTTGCAACGATGCACCGTACCCGCGCTGCCCGTCTCGAGCGCGAGGGCAGGAGGAGCGCAGTGGCCAGGGTCGTCTTCGACAAAATCCAGAAGCGATACAACGAGACCGTCGTCATCCGGGATCTGAACCTGACGATCGAGGATCGCGAGTTCCTGGTGCTGGTTGGACCGTCGGGCTGCGGCAAGTCGACCGCGCTCCGGATGATCGCCGGCCTGGAGGAGATCTCCTCGGGCTTCCTGTCGATCGGCGATCGGGTGGTCAACGATGTCCACCCCAAGCACCGCGACATCGCCATGGTGTTCCAGAACTACGCGCTGTACCCGCACATGACGGTCTACGACAACATGGCGTTCGCCCTCAAGCTGCGCAAGATCGACCGCAAGGAGATCGACCGGCGCGTTCGCGAGGCCGCACGCTCGCTGGAAATCGAGCACTTCCTCGACCGCAAGCCCAAGGCGCTTTCGGGCGGGCAACGCCAGCGCGTGGCCATCGGCCGGGCGATCGTCCGGGAGCCCAAGGTCTTCTTGATGGACGAGCCGCTTTCCAATCTCGACGCCAAACTCCGCGTGAGCATGCGCGCCGAGATCAAGAAGCTCCACCAGCGCCTCAACACCACCTTCGTGTACGTCACCCACGACCAGACCGAGGCCATGACCCTCGGTGAGCGCATCGCCATCCTGCGCGGCGGCGACCTCCAGCAGATCGGCACGCCGCACGAGGTGTATACCGCTCCTGCCAACCTCTTCGTGGCGACGTTCATCGGATCCCCGCAGATGAACCTCCTCGACGGCACGCTGGCCTTCGACGGCGACCGCTCGATCGTCAAGGGCGCCGGCTTCCACTTCACCCTGGCTCGCTCTGCTGGCCACCACGAGGGCGACGTCATCGTGGGTGTGCGGCCGGAGCACCTGGTTACGGCCAGCGGCGACGGCCCGCCCACGGGCAAGTTCGAGAGCCGGGTCGAGGTCGTGGAGCCGCTAGGCTCCGAGGCTTATGTCTATCTCGCCGGCGCCAAGGGCAACGTGATCGCCCGCGTGGCCGAGGAACACATGCCTCGCGTCGGGCAAACCGCCTCGTTCACCATCGATGCATCGCGCATCCATCTCTTCGATCCGAGGACCGAGGCCCGCCTGGCGTAAGGGCGGCCTTGATCGACATGATCTGGACCAGGATATCGGCGCACGGCCGCTCCTCGCCGATCATGCGGCCGACGCCCCGGATCTGACCCCCGATACGCTTGAGACGCGCCGAGACGGTAGCCGGCGAGGTCACGACCGTCGCGTCGCGAGGACTTCGTAGACGCCCGGCGCCGCCGGGCGACGAGACTCGAGCGCGAGGGAGGCGCTTGCGATCGCCTTGACGAGCGTCTCCTCGGCCAGGCGATGCTCGGTCGGCGGCCCGGGCGGCGGCTCGACCGCGGGATCCCAGTCGAGGACCAGCAGGCGCCCGCCCGGCTTGAGCAGGCGCGAGCACTCCTGGATCAGGCGCTCCGGCTCGTCGACCTCGTGGGCGACGAAGGACAGCAGGACGACGTCGGCAATCTGGTCGGGCAACGGCACGGAGTACTCGGTCGAGGTCACGGTCTCGAGCCGCGAGGCATGGGCACCGGGCAACGCGGCACGGAGGTCCGCCAGCATCTCCGGCAGGATGTCGGCCGCGTAGACCTTGCCCGTCGGACCGACGAGATCGGCCGCGGGCACCGAGAAATATCCGATGCCCGCTCCGACGTCGACCGCGGTGGACCCCGAAGCTAGCCCGGCCCGGCGCCAGAGGGTCGCAGGGTCGAGGTGCTCCCTGCGCCAGGAGTCGCGAAGGCGATCGCGATTGGCAAAGTCCATCTTGTGCGCCACTATCGACTCCTTCCGCGCAAGGTCGTGCAGATACCCCGTACCCCTATCATGGTCTTCGTCGGGATGCCGTTGTCAACCGACTCCAGGGGCCTGGCTTGCGGAGGCTATCGTTCTGGGCGCTACGACAGCCCGAGGGCCTGAGCGACCGCGGCACCGGCCTTGGGGCGGAGGAACTTCTCGTAGAGCCAGGACAGACCGGCGCCGACCGCCGCCCCGGCAGCGACGCCCAGGATGGTCCCGAATCCCGGCACGAGCGATCCGATGGCGCCGCCGATCGCCGTGGCAGCCGCCCCGATGCCGGTATAAGCAGCCGTATCGACCGCGAAGTTGGATACCGCCCGGCCAGGCGTCTCCTCGCCCTTGAAGAGCTGGTAGAGGTTGGAGACGAAGGCCGTCACGGCCGAGGTCAGAAAATTACCCTTGAGGAGGTCGAAGACCTCCGGCACGCCCACCCGCATGACTCCGCCCATGTAGCCCGCTGCGATGCCGCCGGAGACGTCGACGGCCGCGCCGGTCTCCTGCACGGTGCGGATGAGCGATCCGCCGAAACGCAGTCCCGATGCGACGCCATCACTGGAGCTGGCCGGAACCGGGACGATCGGGGCGGGCTGCGGAGCGGGAGTCGGGTTCGCGACGGGCGCGGCCGGCGCCGCCGGTTGAGACGGCGCAGACGGCACCTGGGCCACGGGAACAGCCTGCGGGGCCGGAATGGATGGCGCGGAGGGCGCCTGAGCCACCGGGTCCTGCTGCGGGGCGGACGAGTAGGGGAACGGCGCAGCCGGAAGGGGCCCGATCGGCAGGGGATCCGCCTTGCTTCCCGAAGGTGCCGGCGCTGGCGACGGAGACGGTTCCGGAGCGGCCGAGGGGGCGGCCGAGGGAGCGGCCGAGGGCGTCGGGGAAGGCGACACCACGGCCGGGAGCTCGAGTACCTCGCCCGGGAAGATGAGGTTGGGATTGGAGATCCGGTCCTGGTTGAGGTCGTAGATCTCCCGCCAGCGGCTTGAATCCCCCAGGACGGACCGGGCGATTCCCGAGAGCGTGTCGCCCGGGCGAACCGTGTAGGTCTGGCCGGACGGCCGCGACGCGGGTCGGGGCTGCGACGCGGACACAGGCTTTGACACAGGCTTCGGTGCCGGCGCCTCGCCAGCGAGGCGACCGTGGCCGACGATGTGGGAGAGCTGATAGGAGTCCAGCGAATCCTCGTGCGCCGGAACGCCGTAGTTCGTCGCCTCGACGACGGCCAGCGGGCGGCCCTTGGCGTCGACCTTGGAGACCACGGCCACGTGATCGGCCGTCGATCCACCCTCCCAGTTGAACCAGACGAGATCGCCGACCTGGTAGGGCTGGCTGCTCGACAGGAAATCCTGGGTGCGCTGGAAGTAGCGCATCAAGGTGTTGGCATTCCGGGGGCCCAGGGTGATGGGCGCCAGGCCGGAATAATGGCTCGGATGCTGGGAAATATCGGCGTAGACCGCGCTGGAAAGGTCGAAGCCCGCCGCCGCGTAAGCATCGGTGGCCAGATCGGCGCAGCAGCCGGTCTGCCGACCATTGCTCCCCTGGTGCCGCGGGGCCAGATCATACTGCATCCCGATATCGTTGCGTGCGCCCGCCACGACCTGGTCGGCAAAATCCGCAGGGGCGGGGCCACCCGCGGCGACTACGCCGAGGACGGGCGTGCCGCCCGCGTTGGCATCGAAGCTCCCCGAATACCCCTGGACGAACGAAAGAGGGCGGATCTCCATCTGATCCGAGCCCGTAGATGCGCAGACCTCGGGGGCGCCGCCGTTATTCTCGCCCCGGACGCTGCTGGTGGCCTGCGAGGCCCGCGGGGCACGATGCCGGCGCCCCGAGCTACGGGCGCCCTTCATCCAGGAAGCCGTGCTGGACTCCATCGAACGCGATCTCCTACTCCTCGGCGGCACCTGGTTTTCAAGGAAGTTATCGACGTCTCGCAGGGCGGTCCGCCCAAGGTATGACTAAGCCCGAGGTAAGAACTCACTAACCAACCCGGGGAGGTTTTGCCGGTCGCTTGACGCGACTCTTGCCTGGAGCCATCGTGAGCGCATGCCAACCGGCTCCCTGGTGGTGGTGGTTCTGCTGCACGTTCCCTACGTGCGGCGAGCCGGGGTGTGGCCCTTCGGGGAATCGCAGCTCTTCGGTGCCCTGGCCGACGCGTTCTTGCCGTTCCTCGACCGGATTCTCGACCTGCAGGAGAACCCGGGCCCCGCGCCGCGACTCACCTTGGCGCTCTCGCCCGTCCTGGCCGAACAGCTCTCGGATCCGATCCTGAGATCCGGGTTCGAGGAGTTCATGCTGCGCCGCCTGGCGGACCACGCGGAGGCGGCCCGCGCCCTGCCCGAGCCCCTGGCGGCCGTTGCCCGCTGGCACCGCGACCGGGACGAGCGCCTCCTCGATTCCTGGTCCGGACGGCATCGACGGGACCTCGTGCGCACGGTCCGGGAGCTGGCCCATGCGGGTGCAGTCGAGGTGGTAACCCTACCAGGGACCGCGGCGATTCTCCCGATCCTACCCCGGGCCGGGGCCGCCGAATTCCAGGTGAAGACGGGCCTGTTGTCGGCGGAACGACATCTCGAGCACCGCCCCCTCGGCATGTGGCTGCCCGGCGGCGCGATCGCACCGCGTGGGGCTTTCGAGCCGATGGAAGGCGCCGACCGGTTCCGTGGAATGCTCCTCGGTGGGGAGCGCGATTGGGAGATGCCGGGTACGGACGAGACCCTCCGGTGGCAGGAGGTGGACTACGCCATCGCGGCGGAGCGAGCCCTCCAGGGCGTTCGCCCGGACCCCGCCGGCCCGTCTCCGCTGGATGTCCATCGCACGTCGGCGGGCCTGGCCCTGCTGACGCGACACGACGGCCTCCACGATGCCTGGTTCGATCCGCACCGGGGATTCCCGGCCAGCCCGGGCTACCTGGGGCCGCCGGATGATGCGGGGGGACGCTACCTGGCTCGGGGCAACTCGAGAGCCGTTGGCGAGAGGACCGCTCCGCAGGTCGATGCCGACCCCATGGCCAGACCGTACGATCCCGTCGCGGCACGCGAACTCGCCGCGTCTCACGCCCAGGACGCCGTCGCCACGGCGCGATCCGTCCTCGCGGACCATCAGCGGCACACCGGCCATCCAGGGATCCTGGTCATGCCCGTCGATGCCAGGCTTTTCGAGACCTGGACCGAGGGCCCCGACTGGGTTGCCGATATGCTGATCGCAGCCAGGGACGACGGCCTGGCCCTGCAAAGCGGCGCCGAGGCCGTCCACGGCCAGACCGTCTTCCCCCTGCCGGACCTTCATCCGGCAAGCTGGGAGGCCCACGGGGATTTTCGGCACTGGCGGGCCCCCAATACCAC
>JAJYIO010000222.1 GCA_021790035.1 bacterium
CGACGCGCTCTTCGACCAGGCCTTCTTCGACCTCGACCTCGACTCGGGCGACAGGGCGACCGCGAACCGACGCGCGTTTGCCGAAGACCTCGGACCTCGAGGCCCTGCCAGGGCGAAGGTCCGTCTCCTTGCACTTGGGGAGCTTCTGGGGCTGACCCGCAACGGTCGGATAAAGCAGTGAGACGCGGCCGGTGCGCAGGTGATGATCTGCCTCCGCGATTCGGACCGCTTTGCCCACGAAGACCTCCCAACGCACGTAGGCCGGCCCGCGAGCGGACCGACCTACTAAAACTTTGTGCCCTTGTAGAAAATCTACGTCAAGTTGTTCGGTTTTTCAAGTCCTTGCCGCAAACCTTCCATTCAGTTCGTCGCACAAGATGCCCAGACCGCGCTTGATCGCGTCGTGGATGACCGATTTCACGACTCCGCTCTTGATGGCGACGTCCTCCAGGGTCATGCGCAGCATGCAACACCCGACCAGTGCCGAATAGGCCGGGTCTTTCATTCTTCCGGTCCTCGCCAGGTGGAGGAGCACCTCGTTGATGTGCGCGGCTTCGACCGAAAGGGCAGCTTCGCTCTCGCGATGGATGCCGTGGTCTTGAAACTTTCGCACGAGCCCCAGGATGGCCCTCACCTGGTCAGGCGTGTACTTTCCGGAACATTGAGGACACCGATACTCGGGATCCATCTCACGCCTCTTTGCTTTTGAGGGTTCGCAATGCCAGCAGGTCTCAGCTAGTTCGGGCATGTCAGTTTCCCTTCGAACAGGTCCAGGGTCGCGGCCATGAGGTGGACGCGCTTCAGAGCTTGCCATGGGTCCTGGTGGAGCTCGGCCCAGGTAATCTCGACGCATTTCGGATCGTCCGAGCGCTCGGGGATGATCTTCACAGGTCCCCAGATTGTCTCGAGCTTGACCGACCTTCGCTCGAGGGCGACCTCGGGCAATTCGGTCAGGCGTTCGGCCGCACGATGTTGCGCCAGGAGGACGGCGACGATCGAGTCCTTGCGTTCATCGATCCGGCCCGCGAGATCCTGTGGAATCGCTCGACCGGAGTCGACGACGACCTGGGCGTGACCGTCCTGGTCGAGGGCCAGCACGATCCCGCGCGTGGCCAGATAGCGCATGAGCTTGAGCGTCTGATCACGCTCGACCGGGTCGAGGACGACGAGCGCCCTGGCCTGCGATGCCTCGACCGAAGGGATCTCGACGACCTTCTCGGCCGGAGGGAGCATCCGGTTAATCCAGGCCGGTGCCGTCATTTGCCCCTCCTGGTCCAGTTTGGCCCAATGAGACTGGACCACAATTGGACCGGCGAAACTAAGACATATCGCCAATTCACAGCCCTTGGTCCACTTGGTCCGCTGGACCGTTTCCCATTGTTCTCTACTTTTTTGGTGATCACTTCTTCCCTCCCCCCATCTTCACTATCCAAATAATCCAAAACAATAGGAGATTGGACCAATTGGACCAATTGGACCAAGCCAGTAATGGCGCGGCTTTTCGCGGTCCAATGAGGGATGCTCTTAACTGGACCGACTGGACCGGCGACCCTGAAGGCGAGGCATGGCGGTGGGGTCGACATTACAAAGCGCAACACGCTAGGCCTCGCGCTTCTTGATCCCGGAGTGATAGCGAGGTCGGTCGGTTCCTTCTCTCGGGCGAGTCTCCGTCACGTTCGGGAATGCGCGCCGGATCTCTTTGCCGAATCTGCGCTCGCCGAGGGCTCGGTGGCCATTTGCGGCGCAGTACTTCTTGTAATCCTCGTAGAGGTCGGTGCGTAGAACCCAGTCGTTGTCGTCTGCGATGTAGTTTTCGAGCAGGAAAGCGCGGGCCGGGTTCGACTCAAGGCGCAGGTCTTCCTTCACGGTGACGCTGGCCTCGGGCACGGTGAAGTGGCCTTGCTGGCGGAGGTCGTGCAGGCCGGCCAGCGCCCAGATGAAGATCCCAGGGAGCTCGGCCATCAAGGCCTCGCGAATATCGGGCTCGCGCTGGGCCTCGGTGATGGTGACCTCGAACGGGATGATGAGGAGCCGGCGCCAGATGCCTTCGCTCTTGTCCATGAAGCGCGGGAGCTCGTTGCAGGCGAAGATGAGCTTGGCGGTCGGCGGCGCAGAGATGGCGGCCTTGAACTTCTGCTCCCAGTCGATGCGATCGCCGCTGATCAGGCTCTTGAGCACGCCCTCGGCGGTCTTCTCGATCTCGCCCATGTCCGGCGCGATGTTCACCAGCTTGCCGAGCATCTGAAACAGGCTGAACGGCTTCTCGAACTTGTCGAGGGGAACGCTCGAGACGTTGGCCGCGCCATAGAGCCAGGTCAGCGCGTCGAGGATCGTGCTTTTGCCGTTGCTACCCTCTCCGGTGAGGATCAGGCAGGTCTGATGGTAGTGGCCGGCCGATAGGACATAGCCGGCGAACTGCTGGAGGGCCCGCTGCTTGTCGGCCTCGGGAAGGACCCAGTCGAGGGTGCGCTGCCACCGCGGGCAGTCGGCGTAGGGCTCGAACGCGTAGGGCAGCGTGGTCGTGGTCATGAAGTTTGGCGTGTGGTCGACCAGCGGATTCCCATCCGTGAGGGCGCGCTCGATGTCGAGGATGCCGTTCTCGAGGGAGAGGTGCGTGCGCGTCGAGCTCGGCGGCGTGTACGAGAGCCATGCCGGGAGCTCGACCTGCGGAGGCACGAGGGTGTCGATGCGAAGGTTCGCCAGGACGTCGCGCACGAAGGCGCTCTTGGCCTTCTTGCGCGCCTCCTTGGTCCGTCTGCGGAGGAGGTACTTCAGGATCTCGGTCGAGAGGGTCTCGTCGTCGACCTCGGCATAGCAGCGACCGCCCCAGCGCCACCAGGACCCACGGTAGCGGCGCAGCGTGAGGCCTTGTGACGAGACCAGATGCGAAGCCTGAAACTCGGCCGCGACGTCGGCCGGCTGGAGGCCATCGTCGTCGATCGGGTCGTCGTCTGGATCCTCTGGCTCATAGGTGCGAACGGTAACAAGCGGGGCGGTCAAGCGAATATCTCCTTCAAAGGGGCGATCGCCTCGGCCAGCGTGCCGGCCTGGAGGAGGTCGTTGAAATCGTGGCCATCGGGCGGAGTCACGATCGTGACGCGCAGCCCTTGGCGGCAGAGCCGCTTGCGGGCGCTGTCGGCTGCCCGCTGGCCCGGAGCGTCGCCGTCGGCCAGGATGACGACGTGCTCGACGACCTCGGGCAACGCGACGTTGCCCAGACGGTTCGCCGAGACGGCGCACCAGACCGGTAGGCCGGGGATGGCCTGCATGACCGACAGGCAGGTCTCGATCCCTTCCCCGATGCCGAGCACGCGGCCAGGATCGGCCAGGGCGATGGCGTTACTATAGAGCGGGCCGAGGCACATCTTGGAGTCGATCCCCGCCCCCTTCTTGAACGCCTTTCCCCGGCCGTCGGCGGCCAGGTAGGTGCGATGGACACTCGAGACGGTCCCGCTGGCGTCGGTGATCGAGCAGACCATCGCCGGATGCCAGCTCCCTGCACTCGTGTGCTTGAGCTTGGGGGAGAACCGGATCGCCGGCGGGATCGGAATCGTGATGCCCCGGCTGCGCAGGTAGGTCTCGACCAGCGTGCCCGATGCCTTCTGCGTCTGCTTCCAGGCGCCAAGGGCGATACCGGTCTTGCGAAGCTCTTCCTCGGTCGGCGCCCTCGGAGCCGGGGGTGGCCGACGCGCGGCATCCTTGCGGCGCCGTCTCCCTGGAGGGCCATCGTCTGGGACGCCGAGCCAGTCCTTGGCCCACTTGATGGCGTCAGCGACCGAGGGGAGGTTGAGCGCGGCCTGCACCAGGTCGAGGGCGTCGCCGCCGCTGCCCGGCTCGCCGTGATCGAGACTGAAGTCGCGCCAGGTCCCGCGCTTGTCGCCCCCGCCGACGTGGATCGCCAGGCTATCGCCCTCCTCGCCCGCGATCGACCCGACCCGCCACTCGAGGCCGTCGCGATGGCCGGCAGGAAACAGGTGCTCGGCAAGCGACTCGATGCGGACGGCCAGGTCGGCGGAGATGTCTGCGACGGAGAGGGTCATGGTCGGCTCCAAGACGGCGGGAGGGTGACGGGCAGCGAGGATCAGTCGACTCAGCCGCTTTGCGGCCGGCGGCCGAACCCCATGGGCCTGGTCGCCTGCGCAAGATCCCGGCGCAGGGCCTTGATCGTTCGCTGGCCCTCCTCGTAGAGGAGCTGCCAGTGGCGTGCCTGCGACCGCTGCTCGGTGTTGTCCCGAAGCAGGAGCTTCACGCATTCCTCGAGGTGATGCCGGACGCCGGGCCGCAAAGGAAGATGGCAGTCGGCGCAGAAGGTCGTCGTGCCCATCAGCGGCCGAACTCCCAGAGAACGGAACGAGCCCTCGTCAGAGCCCCGAGGTGTTCGTACCGGCCACCAGGGAGAAGCTCGTCCCACGGAGCTTCATCGCCGTTCAAGTGGAGTCCGACGACGCCGTCGCTCTCTGCGACGAGCACATCGAGTTCAAAGACCAACCCCTCGAGGGCATCAAGGATGATTTCGCCGTTCATCGGATCGCTAGCCTCCTGATCTTGGTGGATCTCGCCGTCTCGGCGCGGGGGGTGGCGTCGTGGCACAGGTATAACGTGGAGACTCATGCGCTGGCCTCCTGCCGGGACTCGCCCACGTTGGCGGCCACCAGGGCGGCGGCGATCGGGGGAGCGACGGAGTTTCCGCACATCCTGACCTGGGCCGTCTTGGTAAGTGGCTTGCCCGAGTACAGGAAGTCGTCGATCCGGTACGTATCCGGGAATCCCTGGGCCCGGAAGAGCTCGCGCGGGGCCAGCATCCGCATGCCGATGTCGGCGATCGCATAGTCCTCGCCGTGAACCGTCACCAGGCCGAACCGGTCCTTGGTCGTGACGGTGTGCAGGGGATCGGTCAGGCGGGGATCGCCGTCGGTCCCGAAGTATTTGATCAGGAAGGCGCGGACCTCGGCCAGGTGCGTGCCGCCTGCGGTGAGCGTCGGAACCGGCGGCCGGAGGTCGCGGGCCGTCGCATGGTGGTCGGGCAGGCCGCCACGGAGGTGGAGGAGGTGCGAGGCAACGATCGCTCCGTGCCCGCCCCCGCCCGCGGTGATGGTCGGGACCGGTTCATCGGCGGCGCTGCCGACGCTCTTCCCGAAGTCGCGCTGAAGGTGGCAAGCGACCAGCGAGTGATGGTCGACGGTGGTGACGGTGCCGAGCTGCTCGTCGAGGCCGACCGCGTTCCGGCCTTCGTTCCCGCCGTAGTGCTTGGCGAGGAAGGCAGCAACCAGGTGGTACTGCGCACCGAGCGTCGTGATAGTGCGGATCGGCTCCTCAGGACCGTGGACGCGCATGTCGGGGCCGTCGGGCCAAGCTCCATGGGTGGCCGGCAGCACGAGCGGCGATACCAGGGCCTGCTCG
>JAJYIO010000223.1 GCA_021790035.1 bacterium
GGGAAGGCGGTGTGGCTGACCTCGTCGAAGACGACAACCTTCTTTGTGCCGATGATTCCAAGCCTTTTCTTGTTGAGGTCGTAAAGCAGCGTCGCCGGGCTCGCCCTCGCTCCGGAAAGGAGGTAAACGCGGGAGCTGAGATTCCTAAGGAGGTAGCTCTTCCCCGTCCCTCGTGGGCCCAACTCCACGACGTTTAGGTTGGGCTGAGTCAACGGGGTCAGACGGGAGAGGACCAAGAGTTTCCCGCGGAAGGTCGGGAATGCTTCCGGGCGATATCCCGCGCTCGTAATGAGAAGATCCGTCCACTCTTCAAGCGAAAATTCATCGCGCGCGCGACGAAAGGCATCCATGTCTGGTCTAGTGAGCTGGTAGGGCCTGAACTCCTGGACGGCGACACGGCGAGGTTCGGCGGCCCGGTCGATGACGAGTTTGGCGCTCCCCCACAGGCCCCCATAGAGTAGTTCCTTGTATTCCTCGACGATCGCATTTGGAACCCAAATGGGCTGGCCGTCGAGTTGCGCGATCCGTCCGATGTGCTCCCCGTGCGCGAGGTCCGGCTCGACATCCAGCAGAGCGATCAGCGACGCTTCTCCCTTCATCATTAATTCGGAGACGAACGCATTCTTCCGATCGGCGTCGACCGTGTAGCGGGCGATCCGGCGGCGGACCTCGTCGAACTCCATGCCCGCATTCGAAGTCTTGGCTTGGGCGAGAAGGAACTCCGTCACGAAGCGAGGCATCAGCTCGAAGCCCGCCTTGAGCGCTTCTCGTTTATCCACCACCAACTTGTCGAATACGTGCTCGATCTTGTTTCGAAGCTCTTGGTTCATCGTCCCTACTCGTCGCCGAACATGCCGGAGAGAGAACCCAAGTCACGAACGTTCGTCTTGGAGGGTGAAGGTGGCTCGACTGCGACGGAGGGCTTCCCTGACGCGACGAGTGGCTCCGCGGGCGCGGCCAGTGAAACGCGAAGGTCTTCCGGCGGCATGTGAGGCGCCTCCGAACTCGAAGCGCGTTGACTCGTGAGAATCGCCCTGACCTGCTGGGCGATGGCGGCCACCACACCGGGTTGGGACGGATTGAGGGCTTGAAGATCCTCCAGGAGCTCGTCCCACTCCCGCTCGCTCAGGGCGCGAACGAGTTCTTGGATGGAATCGTAAGGGCTGTGATTGCCTATGCTGACGCTCGCAGAGATCGCTCTAAGGAGCCCCGGCTCACCGAGACGGAGCTGAAGCCCGCGGGTGGCAGCGTCGAGAAATGCGCTCGGCCACTGCGGCGTGGCGGAGCGCCGGGTGCTTGGAATGGCAGTCAAGAACTTCAGGCGCAGGACAGCCAACTCGTAGTCGCTCGGCCTATGGGAAGACTGAACGAGCGGGGGCTCCGCGCCATCGATGACGATCGCCGGTCCGCGTGGGCCGATCCCCCGGTCAGCCAGGGCTCTCGAGTTCGATGCCTTGGGAAGACGAAGACGCAAACGAAGCTTGGCGGAAATCCCTGGAGACTCGGTACCGTCACCGAGCGGGGAATCCTCGGGATCGTCCGAAAGGCAAGCCTCGATTCCTCTTGCCGCGAGGTCAGCCAGAAGCTCGTGGAAACGCACGGTTCGCAACCGAGAAGGAACCTTCCTCCCCATGTGTCGCAGAAGCCGCGAAATGAGCCTAGGTCTCGACCATTCTTCGCTGACCCGGCCGAGAGAGCCAATGTCGAGGTCGCTGACGCATTCCTCTTGCTCGCCAACCTGCAGTTCAAGTTCGTCCTCGCTCGGAGTGGGAACGGAGCAGAACTCGCCTGGGGTCCGAACGTCTAAGCCGGCAAAGGCATTGAGCGCAAACGCTCGCAGCTCGTCCAGGCGGTACTTCGAGGGATTCGAAAGGTAGGCCTCGTCCCCCCGGACCTCGAAGGTCGAACTCCGGAAAATCGAGACGAGTTCCTCTCGGGTCAGCTCCGAGATGAACCCGCTTACGTCCCCACGAAACGAGCGCGCCAGGCAGCTGCGGCGGTCATCATTTTCCCGCGTTGGGGGCAATCCGCGCTCTCGCATGAGCCTGACCAGGCCATCGCGCCCCAAGCATTCGAGAAGCTCGCGAACAGAGGCCATGGACCCGAGGATGATGCCAGTAAGCGGCCAGGCAGGCAACCACCGCTACTCAATTCACCCATGGAGGCATCGACGAGGGCGCGAGTGGAGGAAGGGCCGGTCTCAGCCCCCCGCCCGCGCCTCCGAATATTCGCAAGGTCGTCGATCGGTCGTCATTCCCCGGGGGAGGTGCGGGGCGATCCCCGGGGAATCGGTCGCGATCGAGCCCCCTCGCAGCTCGTCGAGCCTCGCTGGCCGGCGTCGACCCTCCTTCGCCCGAGCGGCTGGCGCGCTCGGGCAGAGACGAACTCGGGCCGAGCAGCGGTAGACTGGCCGCATGAGGCTCGCCCCGTCGCTTCTCGCCGTGGGGCTCCTCTTCGGCGACGGCGGCTCGGCGGGAGCGGGCTCGAGCCCCGCCAGGAGCGGCGGCGGCTCCACGTCGGCCGGGTGCAGCGGGGCCGAGGCCACGAGCTCCGGTCTTCCGAGCGGAGAGCGGTTCGATGCCCCTTCGCGGGACGAGATGTCGAAGTGACGAATCGTCAAAAGGGCCCCGTCCTCAACGCACACAACGGACGCGGGAAGTAAAGCCCACGCTGCTGTAGTTGGTGAGGCCGTCGACGAAGTTCACGTACCACGCGTGGGACGGATCGCCCGCCAGTGGCGAGGACGACCAGAAGTAAGTCGCGGGCGTGTTCGGAAAGGCCGTCGCATCGATCGCCGGTCCCGGTGACGCTACCGTGAAATCCACCAGCGTCTTCAGCTCCTTGACGCTCGGAACCCGCCAGGACAGAGCCGCGAGGGTGAGCGAGCCGCAATAGTTCGCCGCGGCGCTCCAGCTCTGCCCGCCTGGGTTGTCCCCGAGCGCCTGCTGCCAGATGAGCCCGGTCTTCGTGTCGTGGACCGTCCCATCGCCCGGGATCGTGTACTGCCCCGGCGGCGCTCCCGCGCCGGCAGGCAGGGCAACCAAGACGAGGGCGGCAACACCGAGGGTGCAAGAGAGGCTGCGACCGACGTGGCTCTTCATGGCATTCGCTCCTTCATGAACGACGTTGGGCGGGGGCTCGTCCCCCGCCGAACCCGCGGAACTCCTCGAGCGATCCCTCCGCCGCCTCGCCATGCCGCTCACCCGAGGTCAAAGGGACGAGGTGTCAGAGTGGCCCAGTCCTCAACGCACACACCGGACGTAAAACGACACCGCCACGCCGTCGCTGTCGGCGTCGCCGTCGTAGAAGTTCACGAACCACGCATAGGACGGAATGCCCGCCAGCGGCGAGGACGACCAGAACCTAGTGTGAGGCGTCCCCGGAAACGCCGTCGCATCAATCGTCGGACCTGGTTGTGCCACATTGAAGTCCACCAGTGAGGTCAGCTCGATCTCCGTGGGCAGCCGCCAGCCCGTGTAGCCCGCGAGCGAGAGAGAGGCGCAGTAGCTCGCCGCCGCACTCCACGCGCTGGTGCCGCTCGGGTCGCCGAGCGGCTGCTGCCACATCAGGCCCGTCACGTTGTCGATCACGACTCCAGGCGTTGCGGTGTTGTAGCTCGAGGGGTTCGGCAATCCGGTACTCGCCGAGTTCGGCATCGGCCAGCTCGCCCATTGGGTCAAGCACTGGCCCGAACCGCAGGATTCGTAGCTGGCACAGGCGATGTTGCAGCCGCTGCAATTGTTCGGGTCGTCTTGCACGTTCGTGCACCCGGCGGAGCAGTAGGTCATTCCCGCGGCGGTGCAGTTGCAGGCGCCAGATTGGCAGACGCCTCCGTTCACGCAAGCCAGCCCGCACTTGCCGCAGTTGCTCGCATCCGTCTGGGTGTCCGTGCAGACGGACCCGCAGGCGACCTGTCCGGCCTGCGGGCACGCGCAAGCGCCTCCCTGGCAGGAGGCGCCCTGCGGGCAAGCCTTCCCACAGCCGCCGCAGTTGGCTGGGTCGGTCTGGGTGTCCGCACAGCCGCTGCTGCACAGGGCACCGCCGTTGGGGCACGCGCAGACGCCGCCCTGGCAGCTCCCCGAGCAGCAGTCGGCGCCGACGCTACACGCGGCGCCGAGCGCGGCGCAGGCGACGCAGCCCCCGCTCCGGCAGATGTTCGAGCAGCACTGGCTCGCGAGCGTGCAGCTCGTGGCATCGAGCTGGCAGGAGGCGCAGGCGCCCTGGTAGCAGTTCAGCCCGACGCAGCAGTCGGCGCCGCTCGCGCAGGTGGCACCCGAGGCGGCGCAGGCATCGCAGATCTGGTTCGCGCAGACGCCGCTGCAGCAGTCGGAGAAGGCGAGGCAGGAGTGGCCGCCCATGAAGCACTGGCCGCCGTCGAGGCTCTGGCCGGCGTCCGGCGTCCCGCCATCGGCGGCGGCGGCACACGAGCCATTGCTGCAGGCGAGACCGATGCAGCAATCGGCATTACTCCCGCAGGGGGCCTGGGCGGCGCCGCAGGCGACGCAACTCCCGGCCTTGCAGATGTTGGAGCAGCAGTCGGCGGCGAGGCTGCAGCTCTGGCCGTCGTCCTGACAGCCGCCGGTGCAGGCGCCATCGTAGCAGAAGAGGCCCACGCAGCAGTTCGAAGAGCCGCTGCAGGCCGTCCCCTTTGGGGCGCAGGCGTCGCAGAGCTGGTTCGCGCAGACGCCGCTGCAGCAGTCGGAGAAGCTGGCGCAGGCCTGGCCGCCCTGGACGCACTGCCCCTGGACGCAGCGGTCGGCGCCGTTGCACGAGTGGCCCCCGGTGCAGCTCGCCGGATCGCAGCGGCAGGCCCCCTTCTGGCAGCTCTCGCCGAAGGCGCAGGACTCGGCGCAGCCGCCGTCGGCGGGGGATGTACAGGCGCCAGCCTGGCACTGGAGCCCAGCGCAGCAGGGGCCGCTCGCGCAGGAGCCGCCAAGAACCGCGCAGGCACCGCCGTCGCCGGAGACACCGCCGCCGTCCTGGATGGCACCGCCGTCACCGCCGACCTTGCCCGTCGTGCCTGGACAGGCAGAGAGCAGAAAAGGGACCATCGCCGCGAAGATCGAGCGGGACAACGAACGACCGAGCATGAGGACCTCCCGGGAGTAGTCCAACAGCCGGAGGAAGAGGCGTCAACCCCCTGTCGAGCAATCGCTCGCCTGACCTCGGAGTGGTGCGGGTGTCAGGGATGTATTGACCTGTTCCTCCCCGGGGGATCGGCCATCATCCCCGGGGGATCACGGGCGATCCCCGGGGGATCGGCCATCGTCCCCGAGGGATCACGGCCGATCCCCGAGGGATCGGCCATCATCCCCGAGGGATCGGCCATCATCCCCGAGGGATCACGGGCGATCCCCGGGGGATCGGCCATCATCCCCGAGGGATCACGGGCGATCCCCG
>JAJYIO010000224.1 GCA_021790035.1 bacterium
TCCTCCGATCTCGACTTCCAGGTCGATCGTTTTCGCCTGAACACTTCTCGCCGAGGCGCCGGTGAAAGTCCCGGCCAGGCCGCCGAGAACGGTGGCGGCCCCAACTCCGATAGAGCCGCCGTCGGGACCAGGAGTTAGAAGATGCCAGGGGCTTCAAGCGACAGGATCCGGGTTCTCGTGGCCGAGGACAGTCCGGTCACGCGAGCGATGCTCGTCAGCATGTTCGAAAGCGATCCGACGTTCGAGGTCGTAGCCGAGGCCAGGGACGGGCGCGAGGCGGTCGATATGGCCAGGACCCTGCGACCGGATCTCCTGACGCTCGACCTCGAGATGCCGGTCCTGACCGGCATCGAAGCGATCGAGCAGATCATGAGCTCGAACCCGGTTCCCATCCTCGTCGTGAGCGGTTTTGCCAATGCCCAGAATGCGTACGCGGCGATCTCCCGCGGCGCGGTGGATGTCATCGACAAGCCAGGCACCAGCGAGTCCGAAATCGAGGCGTTTCTCGAGAAGGCCCGGATGGTCTCGAGCGTTCCCGTGATCACGCACGTCAACGTCCTGCGCCTGAGCGCGCGGATCGTCGACTCGCCATTGATGCCCGCATCGCCCGGTTCCAGCACCATTGGACCGGTCTTCGCCATCGCCTCGTCGACCGGCGGTCCACAGGCCCTGGCTCGCATCCTCGGGCAACTGCCGATCACGTTTAGCAGCCCCATCCTCATCGCACAACACATCGCGCCGGGATTCGCCGCTGGAATGGCAAAGTGGCTGGCAACGGTCTCGCGGTTACCCGTCAAGCTGGCCGAGGGCGGCGAGGCGCTGTCGGCGGGAGTCGTCTACATGTCCCCGTCAGAGGCCCACATGACGGTTGCCGCCTCGGGCAAGATCGCCTTCAAGGTACTCAAGGACACCGACATCTACCGGCCAAGCTGTGACGCCCTGCTGGAGAGCGTCGCATCCACGTATGGCTCCCGAGGCGTCGGCATCATTCTCACGGGAATGGGGCACGACGGGGCCAGCGGAATGGAAGCCCTGAAGGCTGCCGGCGGCATGACGATTGCCCAGGACGAGGCATCGTCGGTCGTGTTCGGCATGAATCAAGCGGCCATTGCCCGCGGTTCGATCCGCAAGGTCGTGGCCCTGGCGGACATTTCCCTCGAGATGATGCGTCTGGTCGAGGACCCCTCGGCCTACGTCAAGAACCCGGCTCTCTGATGGAACCGCGGCCGCTCGATCTGAAGCCCGTAGGCGAGCTGGTCAAGCGACGCACGGGTCTTGGCTTCGACGACGCCGCGCAGGGCCGCCTGGTGGCGGCGGTCAAGAACCGGTTAGAGGCCACGGGAGCGCCGTCGACGTCCATCTACTTCGCCAGGTTGCTGGCCTCGGCCGACGAGTTCGATGCGTTGCTCTCCCTGCTGACCGTCAAGGAGACGTACTTCTTTCGCGACCCGACCCATATCTCGTTCCTGGTCGATCGCCTGGTCCCCGAACTTCTGGCCCGTCGGCAGGTCCAGCTGCTGCCGCTGCGCCTGGTCAGCGCGGGATGCTCGACCGGTGAGGAGCCCTACTCGATCGCAATGGCGTTGTTCGACCGGTTCGGGCCCGAGGTGGGCCGCCTGGTCTCGATCGTCGGCGGCGACGTGGACCCGTCGGCCCTCGCAAAGGCCAGGAAGGGCGAGTTCCGGGATTTCTCGTTCCGGGCCATGCCGCCTGAACTCCTCGCTCGGCACTTCTCGGCCACCCCGGCGCAAACTTGGCTCCTGAATCCCGACATCCGGCAGCTCGTCGAGTTCCGCCCGCTGAACGTGCTCGACTGGCAGGCATCGGGTCTGATGGACCTCGATATCGTGTTCTTCCGGAACGTTTCCATCTACTTCGACCGCCCCACCCTGGAGGGCGTCCACCGCGGTTTGCGCGGCGCCATGCGCGAGGGTGGGTACCTTTTCGTGGGAACGGCCGAGACCCTGGCCAACGATCTGGGAGGGTTCCGGCTCGTGGCCGAAGACGGACAGTTCTATTTCGCGGCGGACCCGAAAGCTGATGACGAGGGCCCGGAGCCCGCTGCAGCGCGAACGCCGGCGGCATTACCCGCGCCGGTTTCGGGATTTCCCGCACCGGTTTCGAACGCGGATGGCGAGACGCCGGCCCCGGGATCGCTCTCGCGAAATCCGTCAGAGCCAGCGAATCCAGCTAGCCCTCCGAGCAAGGCAGCCGAGGACCTGCCGGCTTCGAACGCCCGCGAAACCGTTCGCCGGCTCATTCGCGACAAGCGCCTGCTCGAGGCCCTGGCCGAGGTCCAGAGCCGTCGGGCCCGGTATCTTGACGACCAGGACCTGCTCCTGCTGGAAGGCTACATCCAGATGCACCTGCGCAGGTTCGAAGCAGCCGAGTCCCTGGCTGCGCAGGCCCTCGTCCGCGACACCTGGTCGGCCGACGCCCACATGCTGCTTGCCCTCGCCGCCAAGGGCAAGAACGTCGACAGTGCCGCCGTCTCGGCGCTCAAGGCCGTCATCTACGCCAGGCCCGATTGCTGGCCCGCACATTACTTCCTCGCGGGCATCTTCAACGCGACGGATGCCGAGTACGCCCGGCGAGAGTACCGGATCGCCTTGCGGCAGCTCGACTCGGATCCCGATCCCGATGGCCGGCTCGGCCTTCCTCTCGATCTTCCCGTCCCGGACGCACGAGCCCTGTGCGAGCGGCGTGCCGGCGTTACGTCCGTTCACGTGGTCGCGGAGGGATGAGCCGTGGCCTTTGATGCCAAGCGTTTCACCGCCCGGTTCGTCGAGGAGGCCCGCGAGCACGTCCGGCACGTCGAGGACGGCCTGGCCGCGCTGAAGACCGATCCTTCCGACCAGGAGAGCCTCAACGCGATCTTCCGGTCGGCCCACACCGTCAAGGGTTCGGCGCGGATGCTCAAGTTCGAGGCCATCAGCCAGACAGCTCACCATCTGGAGGACGTGCTCGGCGCGATGCGGGACCAGGGCCTGCCGTATTCACCTGAACTCGGACGGTTGCTGGCACGTGCGGTCGATGGCGTCGCTGGCCTGATCGAACGGATCGCCTCGGGCGAGGATCCGGGCGACGTCGACCAGGCGCTCTGCGCCGACCTCATCGCGGCGCTCTCGTCTTCCGGCACGCCATCGCAGGATCCGGTCGTTCCGCCCGCGACCAGCCCTCCGGTCGCGGTGGTCAGCCCACCGACTTCGGCGACGCCCGGAGAGCGTCCTGCGGCGAGCGGAACGGCTCTTGAGGTGCGCATCAAGGCTCCTGACACGGTCCGGGTCTCGCTGGACAAGCTCGATGACCTTATCAAGTTGCTCGGGGAGGTCGTGTCGAGCCACGCCCGCCTCCGGCAGCGGCTCCTGGATCTGAACGAGATCGAGCGACGGCAAGCACGGGATCCCGCACGCGAAGCAACCGGAGAAGATGTCGACCGAGCCCGAGCCCTGCGCGAGTTCGGCCGCAACCTCAAGGACGATGTCCTCGCGCAAGAGCTCCTCATGGAGGAACTCCACGGCAGGGCCCTCATCATGCGCATGCTGCCGCTGGGGATGGTCTTCGACGCAGCTCCACGCCTCATCCGGGACCTCGGGCGCTCGGTGGGCAAGGAGGTCGAATGCGTCGTCAGCGGAGCCGAGATCGAACTCGATCGCCAGCTCATCGATCGCCTGGACGAGCCCATCGTCCATCTCCTGCGTAACGCCGTCGACCACGGGATCGAGGATCCCGCGCTCCGTCAGAGCCTGGGCAAGCCCGGCTACGGCACGGTCCGGCTGCTAGCTCGCCAGGATGCGGGCGGCGTGGCCATCGAGGTCTCCGACGACGGGGCCGGCGTATCGATCGAGGCCATCCGTCAGAAGGCCGTCCGCAAGGGGCTCATGACGGCCGATCAGGTGACAACCCTCTCCGACGACCAGGCCCTCGATCTCATCTTCTTGCCTGGCTTCAGCACGCAGCCGATCATCACCGACATCTCCGGCCGCGGGGTCGGGATGGATGTGGTCAAGAGTTGCATCGTCGACGACCTGCAAGGCAGCATCCGGATCGAAACGCAGCCAGGAAAGGGGACCAGCTTCATCCTGCGCCTGCCCCTGTCGCTGGCGGTCATGCGCGTCCTCCTCGTCGAGGCCGGGGGCGAGATCTTGGGCTTCACCGCGCAGCAGGTAGCTCACCTTCTGCGCGTTCCGGCCAGCCGCCTGGTGCTCGTCGCCGACCGGCAGGCGATCGTCCTGGACAACGAGATCATCCCTGTCATCGGTCTGGCGAACCTCCTGTCCCTCCCCGACAAGAGTGGTTCGGGCCGGTCCTCGTCCACGCCCGGCGCAGCTCATCAGGTTGGAGGCCTTCTCCTGGTGATCATCCAGGTGCGCAACGAGAAGCTGGCCCTGGCGGTCGACGCCTTGGTGGACGAGCGCGACATGGTGATCAAGCCCCTGCCGCCGCATCTTGGCGGGTTGGCGATGGTATCCGGAATGGTACTGACCGGGCAAAAGCAGCTGGTCAGCATCTTGAGCGCCCACGCGCTGCTGGCCATGGCCGGGCAGGCACGCCTCGACGTCCGTCCGGGAAGAGCTGGCGAATCCGTCCGCATCTCCATCCTGGTGGTCGATGACTCCTGGAACACGCGCGAGATCGAGAAGGACGTGCTGGAAGCGCATGGCTATGAGGTCACGCTCGCAGAGGACGGTCGCGATGGTCTTCAGAAGGCCCAGGCGCGTCAGTTCGACGCCGTCCTCACCGATGTCGAGATGCCCCACATGGACGGCTTCACCCTGACGGCGACGCTCCGCGCCGACGAACGCTACCGGTCCACCCCGATCCTCATCATCACCTCGCGCCAGAAGGAAGAGGACAAGCGCCGGGGCATCGAGGTCGGCGCCGACGCTTACATTGTCAAGGGTGACTTCGACCAGGGCAGCCTCGTCGACACCCTGCGCGCTCTTCTGGGTTGAAAGGAAAGGCAGATGCGAGTTCTCGTCGTGGATGACGACTCCCTGGCGGCCGAGATGACGGCGGCGATCCTCGAGGACGCCGGCTTCGAGGCCATCCAGGCTGAGAGCGGGACGGCCGCCCTCGAGATCCTCTCCTCGGATCCGGGCCTCGACCTGGTGGTCTCGGACCTGAACATGCCCGGGATCGGCGGCCTGGAATGCTTCCAGGCCATGCGGTCCCGGGGGGACCAGCGGCCTTTTATCTTGCTCAGCGGCGACGATCCGCATGCGATCAAGGCCCGAGAACCCCGCCTCGACGCCTGCATCGCCAAGGACTTCGACCTCGAGACCACGCTCGGCGCGGCGATCGCCGACGTGCTTTCGACCCGGCGGCAATGAGATGAACCCCGAGATCGACCCCAAGCCCCGGAGCTCGGATTTTCTCCGGGAAAAAGAT
>JAJYIO010000225.1 GCA_021790035.1 bacterium
ACGCTCCGACGGGGACCGCCATCAAGACGGCCGAGATGATGCTGACGGCCCGCGATGCCTTCGGCACCAGCAACGTCGCGGATCGCGAGATGCTTTCGGGAGCCCGGGGCGCCAATTTCGACGAGACCGGACTGCGCATCCACGCCATCCGGCTACCGGGCCTGGTCGCCCACCAGGAGGTGATCTTCGGCGGCTTGGGGCAAACTCTCACGATCCGGCACGACTCGCTGTCCCGCGAGAGCTTCATGCCAGGTGTCCTCCTGGCCGTCCGCAAGGTTCTCGACCTCAAGGGCCTGGTCTACGGGCTCGAGAAGCTCGTGTAGAACGATTCCCCGGGGGATCCGGCGGGGCGCCGAACGAGGCCCGCTCGATCGTGTCAGCGCTTGCGGGCGCATCCGTCTGCCGATCTGCGCTATCTTGGTCATGCCGGCACTTCGCCCGACGGGAGGCTTCATCTATGGGTGGTTACAACGTCGCGATCCTGGGCGCCACGGGCATGGTGGGCCTCGAGATGCTGCGCACGGTGAAGAAGAGGGGATTCCCCGCCGCCTCGCTCAAGCTCCTGGCCTCGAGCCGCACGGCGGGCAAGGTCCTGAGCTTCGAGGGCACCGAGTATCCGGTCGCGCTCGCCGACCCCGCTGCCTTCGCTGGGATCGACATCGTCCTGTCGTCCGCGGGCGAGGCCGTGTCGCGAGAGCTGGCTCCAGAAGCCGTCCGGCGGGGCGCCGTGGTCGTCGACAACACGGCCGAGTTCAGGATGGATCCCGACGTTCCCCTGGTCATCCCCGAGATCAACGCCCACGCGTGTCGAGGGCACCACGGCATCATCGCCAATCCGAACTGCTCGACGGCGATCGTGTTGATGGCCCTCGCTCCGCTGCGCGACGTGGCAACGATTCGACGTGTGGTCGTCTCCACCTACCAGTCGGTCTCGGGGGCTGGCAAGGAGGCGGTCGACGAGCTCGATCGCCAGACCGAGGCGAGCTTCCACGGCGAGGTGGTGCCGCCCGGCGTCTTCAAGAAGCCCATCGCCTTCAACGTCATTCCGGCGATCGGCAGCTTCCGCGAGGACGGCTACACGTCCGAGGAGGTCAAGATGACGTTCGAGTCGCGCAAGATCCTCGAGTTGCCGGAGCTCGCCGTCTCCTGCACGTGCGTGCGCGTGCCCGTGCGCATCGGCCACTCGGCCGCCGTCAACGTCGAGTTCGATCGCCCCGTCTCGCCCCAGGAGGTTCGAGAGCGCCTGGCGCGATCGCAAGGCATACGGGTGGTTGACGATCCGGCTACCCACCTCTATCCGCTGCCCGTCGACGCCGCGGGGGAGGACGACGTGCTGGTCGGCCGGATCCGCTCCGACCTCTCCCACCCCTGCGGCCTCAACCTGTGGGTCGCGGGCGACAACCTGCTGAAGGGCGCCGCGCTGAACGCAGTCCAGATCGCCGAGTGCATGGTCAAGGATGGCCTCGTCGCGAGGTCCAAGGTCTCCTGAAACCGGCCGACTCGACCCGGGCCGACCGGGTACCGGCTCGCACAGCGCGGGCGGCCACGGAAGGCCCGGGGATTCTCGACCGCCCGCGAGCGTCCATCGAGGGCCGCGGGACCATCTACACGCCGCTTGAGCTGGTCGACCGCGTCCTGGCCGAGGCCTGGCGGCTGGTTGCCCCCGGGCCCCAGATCACGGTCTGCGATCCCTCGTGCGGCGACGGGAGCTTCCTGGAGGGCGCACGCCGGGCGCTGGCGGGCGTGGGTGTGCAGGATCCCGATCGCCAGCTTTTCGGCGTCGATCGCGATCCCGCGGCCGTGGCCATGGCTCGCTCGCGTCTCCCCGGGGCCCGGCTCGTCAACGCAGAAGCCCTGGTCGGGTTCGACTGGGAAGCCTTCGCGCCGGGCGGATTCGATCTGGTCGTCGGCAATCCGCCCTTCGTGCGTATCTTGCACCTGCGCCGCCACGATCCGGACCTGGCAGAGGCGCTGACGAGGCGAGGGTCGCCTTATGCGTCGGCATCCGGCAGCTTCGACCTGTACGGGCCCTTCCTCGAGCTGGCGTGGCGCCTGGCTCGCCGGGCGGTCGCCTTCGTGGTGCCCCACCGATTCTTCGTCACGGAGTACGGGAGAGAGCTACGCGCCCGCTTTGGCAGCCACGTGGCATCGATCCTGGATCTCGGTGACAGCCAGCCCTTCTCGGGGGCCCTCACCTACCCCTCGGTCGTGGTGCTCGAGAAGTGCGTGCGCCGGACCTTCGCCTTCGAACGTGCCCGGGCCGGAGGACTCGCCGACGACCGGCGCGCCGAACTCCCCATCTCCCAGCTCGCACCCGACGCCTGGATCCCTCTGCTGCCGCCAGAAATGCGAATCATCGCCAAGCTCGAGGAGGGAGCGGTGCCGCTCTTCGGTCAGTCCGCCTCACCGGCCCAGAAGCTGTTCGTCGGCCTGCAAACACCCTCCAACGCGGTCTACCGCCTGAAGGTAGTGGCGGAGCGCGGCGAGCGACTGCTGGTGACCAGCCGGGCCGAGCTGGAGCCCTTCGAGATCGAGACCTCCGTCACCCGGGCTTTCCTGATGGGGGCGGATATCCGGGCCTTTGCCGTTCGTGACCGTGGCCAGCGGGTCATCTTCCCGTACGAGACCAACGAACGGAGTCCGGGACCGGGCCAGCCTTGTGCCGGGTCGGTCAGCGCCCTCGACCTTCGTTCGTGCGCCCCGCTGGCCGCGGCCTACCTGGATCGCCACCGTCTCGAGTTCACGGGCGGAAAGCTGCTCGGAACCTATCGCTATCCGAAGAACCTCGCCGCGTTCGAACAGCCCAAGCTCCTGGTCGGCGGTGTGGCCTCCCGCGGGCGATATGCCTACGACGAAGCGGGTCGCTACTACGTGGCGGGGGGGGGCGACGGCGGCTACAGCCTGGTTCCGGGGCCCGGGATCGATCCCTGGGCCCTGCTGTCCGTGCTCGCGAGCAGCCCGCTCGATTTCTATCTGCAGCGGCACAGCGCGCTGTTCAGCGGGCAATGCTACTCCTACGGCCGGCGCTTCCTGCATCGACTGCCGGTGCGTCACGAGGTTCTCTCCCGGGAGCTGGCCGAGATCGGACAGGCGCTGGCCGGGTCTGGCCCGGCTCGCGCCCGCATTCTGGAACGCGAACTCGATGCAACCGTCGCGGCCTCGTACGGCCTTACCAGCGCCGACCTGGCCATCATCGCGGCCCGGGTGCCCGAGCGCTTCCCCGCGAGTCGATGACGACTCTTGCCCCTTTTTTCCCAGCGCACCAGGCTCTCGCCATCCCACCTTGAGGCCGCGGCCAAGGTTCACCAATGCTGCCTTGCCGGCTCGAGGCCTGCGTGGGAAAATGACGCCGGCCGCGTGCTTCGACCTAGCGGGCTCTCAACATTTCGGAGGAGTTGCAGATGCTGAAACCAGGCCGCCTCCTGACCGCCATGGTGACGCCCTTCGACCAAGAAGGGTGCGTTGATGTGCCCAAGGTCGGCGAACTGGCGCGGCATCTCCTCTCGGTCGGTTCGGATGGCCTGGTCGTGTGCGGCACCACCGGAGAGTCGCCCACCCTCACCCACGACGAGAAGCTCCAGATGTTCAAGGCGGTGATCGCCGCTGTGGGGGGAGCCCACGTGGTGGCTGGCACTGGCAGCAACGACACGCGCGCCACGATCGCACTGTCCGAGGAGGCCGAGGAGCTCGGGGCCGGAGCCTTGCTGGCGATCGCCCCCTATTACAACAAGCCCGATCAAGAAGGCCTCTTCCAGCACTTCAAGGCGGTCGCGATCCATACGCACCTGCCCGTCATCCTGTACAACCATCCCCCGCGCACGGGAGTGTCGATCTCGGCCCAGACCCTTTCTCGCCTCGTCGAGTGCTGCCCGAACATCGTGGGGCTCAAGGACTCGAGCGGGAGCCTGGATGTGTGTTCGGAGTTCCGCTCGGTGACCAAGCCGGGGTTCCTGCTATACAGTGGCAACGACTCGCTGACGCTGCCCGTCATGGCGATCGGCGGACACGGCGCCATCAGCGTGGCCTCGCACGTCGCCGGCCCCGAGCTCAAGGAGATGATCAACCTCGCAGCCGAGAACCGCTTCGATCGTGCTCGCGAGATACACTTCAAGCTCTGGGACCTGATGAACGTCCTCTTTTCCACCCCGAGCCCGGCTCCGATCAAGGCCGCGCTCATGCATTACGGCTGGAAGACGGGCTCGGTCAGGTTGCCTCTGGTCGACATGCCGCCCGTCCCCCGGGCCAAGCTCGTCGAGATTCTCGAGCGGACGCTCGGCACGCCCGAGCAGCGTGCCCAGGAGGACATCGGGCGCCGCACGATCGTCGAGGAACCCACTCCCGCTGATCTCGAGGCCCGGTCGCGGCCGGCCGGGGTCTAGAGCGACATTCGGTCGAGTTGTTCAGAGGCTTGATGACAGAACCCCGGAAAATCCGCGTTATTCCCCTGGGTGGCCTCGGCGAGATCGGGAAGAACGCCTGGGTCGTCGAGAGCGAGCACGATCTCATTCTCCTCGATTGCGGTTTCGCGTTCCCGAGCGAGGAGATGTACGGGGTCGACCTGGTCTTGCCCAACTTCCAGTACGTGATCGAGCGAGCCGACAAGCTCCGAGGGATCTTCGTGTCGCATGGGCACGAGGACCACATCGGCGGGCTGCCCTTCCTGTTCCGGGACCTGTCCCGGCTCGACGTCCCGGTCTACGGGACCCCGTTCACGCTGGCGCTGGCCGAGCGCAAGCTGAACGAGGTCTCGTCGTTGCGCGGCAAGATTCCGCTCGTCGCCGTCCAGCCGCGAGAACGCGTCAAGGTGGGCCAGAGCTTCGAGATCGAGTTCATTCGAGTCTGCCACTCGATCGCCGACGCCGTGGGATTCGCCATCTCCACCGAGGCCGGCGCCATCATCTACTCGGGCGATTTCAAGATGGACCAGACCCCGATGGACGGCCATCGTTTCGACTTCTATCGCTTTTCGGCCCTCGGCGAGCAGGGGGTGCTCCTGCTCCTCTCGGACTCCACCAACGCCGAACGGGAGGGCATGACGCCGTCGGAGCGAGCCGTCGGGGAGGGCCTCGACGTGGCGTTCCACCGGGCTCAAGGCCGCATCATCGTCTCGACGTTTTCGTCCAACGTCCACCGGATCCAGCAAGTCATCAACACCGCTCTCAATCACGGCCGCAAGGTGACGATCGCCGGCCGGAGCATGCAGCAGGTGAGTGATCAGGCGTACAAGCTCGGCTACCTGCAGTACCCCGAGGGTGCGGTCGTGCGGGCCGAGGAAATCAACCAGTTGCCAGATCGACAAGTTTGTATCGTGACAACTGGAAGCCAGGGTGAGCCGATGAGCGGCCTCAGTCGCATCGTCCACGGTGACCACAAACA
>JAJYIO010000226.1 GCA_021790035.1 bacterium
CCTGGGGTGCAATAAGCTGGTGCGATGGCCTCGCGCTGCCATGTCGCAGCAGCCGTCTGCTAAAGGTCGGGTCCGTCCCCGACGCCACACCGCAGGGCCCCAGCGCCAGGCCAGCCCGAAAGCGGGCGAGAGGGCAACCGGCGGCAGCTTGGCCGCTCAAGGAGGGGCCCTTTGAGGCTGCTTTTGGTCGCGGCCTTGTACGGCCAAGAAGCGGATGGTCTGGCAGAAGCTTCGTTTCGAGGTCTCGCCTGCCACCTTGCCGCCAGCGGCCACAGCGTCGAGGTGGCGACCACTTGCGCTGTCGACAGACAAAGCTGGCGCAATCACCTTGCCCCCGGCGAGACCAGGGTCGATGGCGTCTTGATCCATCGCTTTCCCAACCGGCTGCTGCGCGATCCCAATCTGGCCCCGCTCACCTCGCGCCTGATGCAACCGCGGTCGCATACCATGACCCAAGAGTTCGAGTGGTTGGAGAGGAAGGGGCCTGTATGCCCAGAACTTGTCAACTTCGTGAGCTCCCAAGGGCCCGGTTTTGATGCCGTGGTCTTCTTGGGCTACGCCCACCACCCCCACGTGCACGCGCTGCCCGCGTGGCGTCCCGGCATCCAGTTGCCGGATCGACCACTCCGCCCACCTGATGGGGCCGGGGCAGAAGACGGCCATCCTGCTGCACGGCGAGGCTCCAGGCGCCATCCCCGACAACGCGTGGGCCGAGCAGCACCTGCACCGAGACCTCTACCCCGGGGAGTCCGCCATCATGGCGATCGGCCAGGGCTATGTCCTGGCCACGCCCCTGCAGCTCGCGGTCATGGTCTCGACCGTGGCCAACGGAGGCCGCGTCGTCCGGCCCAAGCTGCTGATTCCCCCGGCGCCCCAGGAGGCCAAGGATCCCGGCATCATCAATCACTGGAGCGCCGCAACCTGGCACATGCTGCGGACGGCCATGCGCGACGTCATCGATCGCGGCACCGGAACGACCGTGCACATCCCGGGGATCCAGATCGCCGGCAAGACCGGGACCGCTCAGTGGCGTGGCAAGAAGACGAACGCCATGATGGTCGTCTTCTCCCCGATCTCGCACCCTCGCATCGCCATCTCGTGCGCGATCGAGCACGGCGGCGAAGGGGCCTTGGGCTGTGGCCCCATCCTCAACCGGATGCTGCGGCAATTCTATGGCCTGCCGCTTTCCCCCAACGCCACCCAGTCGGTCAAGGCGACCCTGGCCCTCGAGAAGCCGGCTACCGGCGTCGTGGCCTCGGTCAATCCCTACATCCAGGCCAGACCCGGCGCCGCCGATTGACGTCGTACGCGTCGGCGACGGCCTCGGAACGACCGGCGGGCCAGCTGCCGGGCCGCGCAAGGTACAATTGAACAATTCGCCGGCTCTTGCCGGCGCCATCCTGGCCGAACGCCGGCCGTCGGCGTCAATGCAGCACCTTGCCCTCAGGCCATTGAGGGATAGACAGGCCTCTAGGGGGCCTGGAACCTTGGAGGACCTGGCCATGCCTGACGAAACCCGGCTCGAATCCCCGGTTGCTGAGCTGGCTCCCACGCTCGAGGCCGCCGAGGCGGAATCCGGCCACTCGCCCGAGCGGCTGGCGGTCCCGCTGGATCTGCGCAACGCCGTCCGCTTCAAGGGGTGGCGTGGCGGGCTCCTGGTGACGTTCCCCGCGGACGTGGAGTGGGAAGGCTCGCTCGATGGCCTCTTCGAGCGGATGGCCCAGGCCCGCGATTTCTGGGAGGGCGCACCCTGCACGCTCGACCTCGGCGCTCGCCAGCTCGCCCCTGAGGCCATGACGGCACTCCTGGAAAGGCTCGCATCCGACTTCGACCTCTCGGTCGTGGGGGTGATATCCAGCGACGAGCCGACCCGCCAGGCGGCCATGCGGCGCGGGATCGAGGCCCACGCGGAGGTTCCGGTTCCCAGCACCAAGGGGATGGCCGCCGAGGAGGTTCCGGTCGCACGCTACCTCAAGGGCACCGTCCGCTCGGGCATGGTCGTCGAGGCGCCCGGACACCTGGTGATCCTTGGCGACGTCAACGCTGGCGCCGAAGTCAGGGCCGGGGGCGACATCGTGGTTTTCGGCACGTTGCGAGGCGTCGCGCACGCCGGGACCACCGGCGACCTCGCGGCGCGCATCCAGGCCCTCAACCTGCGGCCGACGCAGCTGCGCATCGGCGACCTCATCGCCCGGGCGCCGGACGGCGGCCAGCCACCGCTCTCCAAGTTTCCCGAGAAGGCCGTCGTCGAAGAGGGTGAGATCCACGTGGTTCCAGCTTAGACCGTTTTCAGGTCGACAGGCTGGATCTGACCGGCAAATCCGGGACGTTTCGGCTGACCCTCTGCTAGAATGACCCTAGCGCGTCGCAATCTGTCTGTTTCTGGGTCGTTTTTGCAGGAGGAATCTCGCGGATGTCCAACGGTCGCGTCATCGTGATCACGTCCGGCAAAGGGGGCGTCGGCAAGACGACCACCACGGCCAACCTCGGGATGGCGCTCGCGGCGATGGGCGAGAAGGTCGCGCTCATCGACGCGGACATCGGGCTGCGCAACCTCGATCTCATCCTTGGCCTCGAGAATCGCATCGTTTACGACATCGTCGACGTCGTCGAGGGGCGATGCAAGCTTCGCCAGGCGCTCATCAAGGACAAGCGGATGCCCAACCTCGTCCTCTTGCCTGCCGCGCAGACCCGCGACAAGTCGGCCGTCAACCCTGACCAGATGCGCCAGCTCATCGCCGACCTCCAGGAGGACGGTTACGTCTACATCCTGATCGATTGCCCGGCCGGCATCGAGCAGGGCTTCCGCAATGCCACGGCCGGTGCCACCGAGGCCATCATCGTGACCAATCCCGAGGTCTCGGCCGTTCGAGACGCCGACCGCATCGTCGGGCTCCTCGAGGCTGCGGATCTCCGCAATCCGAGACTCGTCGTCAATCGCTTGCGCCCGCATCTGGTCAAGAACGAGACCATGATGAGCGTCGAGGACGTGCAGGAGATCCTCTCCATACCGCTGCTCGGCATCGTCCCGGACGACGAGGCGATCATCAACTCGTCCAACCGTGGCGAACCGGTCATCCTTCAGGAGGGCACACGGGCCGGACAGGCTTATCGCAACGTCGCCCGCCGAATCAAGGGTGAGGACGTCCCTTTGATGGATCTCGAAGAAGGCGGCTTCTTCTCGCGGCTCCGGCGCCTGTTCGCAGGTGCGCGTTAGAGGTGGGTAGGAACGTGCCGCTGCCATCATTTCTGGAAAAGCTCTTCGGACGTCCCGAAGCCAGCAAGGACACCGCCAAGAACCGCCTCCGACTCGTGCTCATGCACGATCGCGCCGCCATTCCGGCGGCGGTGCTCGAGCAGATGCGAGCCGAGCTCCTGACCGTTCTCTCGAAGTACGTCGAGATCGATCAGCAGGCGCTCGAGGTCAACCTCGAGCGATCCGAGGGCACGGTGGCACTTCTTGCCAACGTCCCCATCCTGCGGGTCCGCACCGATATCGCCTCCGACGGCCCCGACAACCCGGAGAAAGCCGAACCGGCCCTGGCATAACCCTGGCCCGGCGATGTCCTGGCGGGCCGGCCGCTGGAAGCTCGCGCCGGCCGAGGGCAACCTGCTTCGCCGCTTGGCTCTATCGGCAGCGAAGATTCCACCTGGCAGGATCCGTCCGGGGGGCGGCTGGCGGTGCTATCCTGAAGGCAGGATGACGATGCCGAGCTGCCGACCGGAGACCCCTTGGCCATAGGGACCGCCAACCCGCGACTCTGGCGGCAGTTCGACTGGGTGATGTTCCTGGCCGTCGTGGCTCTGTTGGGCTTTTCTCTGGCCTGCATCGATTCGGTCACCCACAACACGACCCTGCACCGCGACTTCACGCAGCAGCTCGAGATGGTCGTCCCGGCGCTGGGAGCGCTCTTGCTGGTCGCGGCCTACGGTTACGAGTGGCTGCGTTCCTCGGCCAGGTACATCTACATCGTCAACGTCGTGGCCCTGGCTGCGGTCATCGTCATCGGGCATTCGGCCCTCGGGGCCCAGAGGTGGATCAGCCTGGCGGGCTTCCGCTTCCAGCCCTCCGAGTTCGCCAAGCTGGCACTGATCGTGACCCTGGCCAAGGTCCTCTCCGACAAGAACGTCCATGCGCCCGATGGGGTCATCACGGTGCTGGCGACCGTCGCCGTGCCGGCGATCTTGATCTTCAAGCAACCGGACCTCGGAACGGCCCTGGTCTACGGTGCGATCGCCCTCGGCATGCTGTACTGGGCCGGACTGTCGCCAGCGGCCATCTTCAACATGCTGTCACCCGCCGTGTCGATGATCGTCTTCGCCCTGGGGCTCTGGTGGTGGATTGCCTACATGTTCGGCCTCGCCGTCTTCCTTCTGTGGAGCCGTCGCCACCACTGGCTCGTACCGATCAGCCTCGGCGGGCTCAACCTGCTGACGGGCATCGCTTCCCACAAGGTGTGGGGGATGCTCAAGCCCTACCAGAAGCAGCGGATCCTGACGTTCCTCAATCCCAACTCGGATCCCCTGGGCGCCGGCTATCACGTCATCCAGTCCAAGATCGCCATCGGCAGCGGGGGGTTCTGGGGCGAGGGACTGTTCCACGGAACCCAGACCCAGCTCCACTTCATCCCCGAACAGCACACCGATTTCATCTTCTCGGTCGTGGGCGAGGAACTCGGGTTCATCGGCGCCATCGTGCTGCTGGCGCTGTACGCCGTCGTCATCGGCCGCGGCATCGTGATCGCCAACCGTACCAAGGATCCGTTCGCATCCCTGCTGGCGATCGGCGTCGTGACGATGCTGCTGTTTCACGTGTTCGTCAATATCGGGATGGCTACCGGCCTGATGCCGGTCGTGGGGATCCCGTTGCCGCTGATGAGCTTCGGGCGAACCAGCCTCCTGACGAACGTCATCGCGATCGGTCTGCTGGAGGCGATCGCGATGCGGCAAAAGAAGCTCCTGTTCTAGACCTTTTCCGGTTTAAAGGGCTCCCTCTGCGCGGTCGTGGCGCAACGCCCGGTCAGACCTTGAGCTGGAAGCTGTCTCCTTCTTCGGCCTCGATGCGCTCGAAAACCTCGCAGCTCAGGCAGGACAGGCGCTTCTCGGCGAAGGTGCCCTGCTTCTTGCCGCCGCAAAGGGTCCCAACCACGGCCCAGCAGATTCGACCGCCCTTGCTCCCGCTGTTGACTCCGTTTGCAGGGGAATCGACTGCAGCCGGGCACACTCCCAGGTCGCCCATCTTCGCCCCGCCAGGCTCCCTACCGCACTGCTTAATCTCCCAACAGTTCTGTTTACTCGGCATCTTTACCTCCTTCTACGTAGTCTACCCCAGGCCGCGTGAGAGAGGTATAAGTCTACTGAAAGCCTTTC
>JAJYIO010000227.1 GCA_021790035.1 bacterium
CTAGGGTATGGCCAGTTCGAAAGGCGAGAGCGACGAACTCTCGCAGAAATCAGGCGGCGACTCGCCAGCAGCTGGCGGTGCTTTGCCCCTGGTACCACTGGATGAGGAGGCGAATCCCCCGATGGCGCGCGTCAAGCCCGGCAAGCCCTTCGCAATGCAAGTACGCAACGGAAAGGCCCGCCTCGAGCTGGTTCGCCGGGTCGCCGAGCGGGGGGGCATTCGCCACGTCTTTGCAGGAACTCTCAAGCTGAGCCTGCCTGGTCCCCGCTGACGCGAGGGGCCGTCTGCAGGCCCGCTGACTCGCCGCGTTCGGCCGTCCGCCCCCGGCCCGAGTTCATCAGGCGGGCGACTTCAAGCCGGGAGCGCTCTACAGCACCTTCATCGGGTTGATCGGCCGCCCGTGAATCCGGACCTCGAAGTGCAGGTGAGGGCCGGTCGCATCCCCGGTCATTCCCACCCGGCCGATCTCCTGGCCTGCATGCACGCGTTCGCCGTCGTGGACCAGGAGCTTGGAGGCGTGAGCATATCGGGTCATCACGCCACCGCCGTCGCTGATGTCGATGGACTCCCCGTAACCGGATTCCCAGCCGGCCCGGATCACCACGCCGCCCTTGGCCGCATCGATCGGGGTGCCCATGGGAGCCCCGATATCGATTCCCTGGTGGAATTCCTTCCCTCGGGGGCCAAATGGGCTCGTGATGTCATGGTCGGCCAGCGGCCAGCGAAAGACCGAGTCGAGGGCCCGTCCGAGAGCCCCGAAGAGACCGCGGTGGCCCCGCACGAACTTCGAGCGCGGCCGGTAGCCGCGGAACTTTGCTCGTGAATGCCGAGGCCGCTCGATGACCGGCGGATCGCCCGGCAGGAATACCACCTCCCGGTGGTGGAGAACCGTGACACCGGGGTTGTAGCGTGCGAACGTGGCGAGATCGATGTGGCGCCTCTTGAGGAAGCGAGCGATCGAGTCGCCCGTTACCACGGTGTGGTAGTAGCCATCGGCTGGCGGGACCAGAAGCCTCCGCCCGGATCGGACCCGATCGCCCGGCATCAGGTGATTGGCGGCCAGGAGGGTGTTCGTGGACAACCCGAACCGATGGGCGACGATCGCAGGGTCGTGGACTCCAGCAGGGACGACGTAGTGCCGTGTGAGAACAACGGGCGCCGCAGGTGCCGGGAGTCCCCCGACCGGATTGACGGAGGCCGGCAATACACCGGCGCGAGCTGCGCTGGCCACCGGGCCCACCGCAACCGGTGCGGCACCGGCAGCCACCGGGGGCACGGCGGCCGCTGTCGTCTGCGCGGGGTTCGAAGTCGGAGCCGCCGGGATCGCAAGACGTTCGCCGATCCGGAGCGTGGCCTTGGCATCGAGGTGATTGGCTGCCAGGAGGGCCTCGAGGCGCACATGCTGGCGCTCGGCAATCCGGCCCAGGATATCGCCCGACTGGACGACATACACCGCCGGTGCCACCGGAGCCAGGCGAGCGCTCCCGCCGACCTGAACGGGCTGAGAAACCGTCGGACGGCTAGCGCGGTGGGCCGACGAATGGCCGCTCAGCACGAGATAGCCGACCGGGAGGACCACGGCAATGCCGAGCACCCCGAGCAGGATCCGGCCCATGGAATCGTTGCGACGCCTGCGCGCCCGGTACTCCTGGAGGGGGGTTCCTGCATACAGCCCCGGTTGAAAGCGGAGAACGCCGAGCTCCGGCTCGTTCGAGATCACCGTACCGACGGGTCTATCCACGACGGTCTCGAGCCCGCGAGAGGCCGGACGCCAGAGGCCAACCTTGTGCGACAGGTGCTGCCGGCCGGCCGAATGGTCCGACAGACCCGCGAGGTTGAGGGGCACCGTGGCCGATCCGGCTTCCTCGTACCGGAAGGTTCCGATCCTGGGCGCGTCGTCGTCGGCGTTCAGCAAGGATTCAGACCGCAATAGGGCCTCCAGCACTGGCAAGACGTTGCTGCATTGCGTGATCTATTTGGCCCTTGGTATGGAAGGCGCGGGACAAGCTGCCTGATCCATACGACCACCCGCCATCGGGTGCCGGCCGTGAAGAACATCTTTATGTTACCAGGCAAGCAGGGCATTGTCAAAGCAGCCCGCACCGATCCGGTTCCCCGCTCGAGACCCGGCACCGAGGCCCTGATGGCGCCAAACAGAGCCAGGGGCCCTCTCCACTCGAGGGCCCCTGGCAAAGAAAAGCTGACCAGGTGGACGCCGGCGCCCGGGTCTAGCCTGGACTATTCATGACCCGCTACTCGACCGTCGCATCTCGGCCCGCCTGCTTCGTTGCACCGCGGTCCGTCGGTCCTCACGTACTGTTCAAGTACGCTGCGTCCCTCGGGCCTTGTGCGCCTCGCATCCGGACCGATCTGCTCGGTCTCGCTACGCGAGCCGTGAATAATCCAGGCTAGCGCGCTGCGACGGGTTGCTTGCGGCCCTGCCAGTCCTTGAGGAACTTCTCCAGGCCGCTGTCGGTCAGCGGGTGATGATACATCTGCTTGAGCACCTTGAAAGGCATCGTGCAGATGTCGGCCCCGAGTTTGGCGGCCTGCGTGACGTGGAGCGGGTGCCGCACCGAGGCTACCAGGACCTCGGTGTCGAAGTCGTAGTTGGCGTAGATCTGCACGATCTCCTCGATGAGACCCATGCCCTCCCAGCCCTCGTCGTCGATGCGCCCGATGAAGGGGCTGACCAGCTAGGCTCCGGCCTTGGCAGCCAGCAAAGCCTGGTTGGCCGAGAACACGAGGGTGACGTTGGTGTGGATTCCCGCGGCCTTGCACTCCTTGACGGCCTTGAGGCCCTCGATGGTGCACGGGACCTTGACGTAGACATTGGGCGCCCACTTGGCAAACTCTCGGGCCTCCTTCATCATCCCGGCGGCGTCCAGCGAGATGGTCTCCGCGCTGACCGGTCCGGGGACGAGGGACGAGATCTCGAGGATCAGGTCCTTGAAGTCGACCTCGCCCTCCCGGGCGACCAAAGAGGGGTTGGTCGTGACACCGTCGAGAACGCCCCACGCGGCAGCCTCGCGAATCTCTTGCAGGTTGCCCGTGTCCAGGAAGAGCTTCATATCCAGGTTTCCTCCGTCGCTATCCGGCGTTCAATTGTAACACCCGAAGCGAGCGGGAGCGGGAATCGTCAGTATCCAGGCGCCGCCTGTGAGGCGACCGAGGTGCCCGAACTGGATGTGTAGCCAGAAACCGAGCTGTACGTGCCAGTCGACCCGAGATTGGGAACGCCAGTCGATCCGAGATTGGGAACGCCGGTCGTCGAGCTGGTATCCGAGGAAGACAGCGTCGACACCGAAACGCTGGCTCCGTCGATGAAGTGAAAGGTCGCGTCGTAGGTGAAGTCGTACTCCTGGTTCTGCCCGGGATCGAGGGTCGATACCTGCTGGGTCTGCGGAGAGCCCATGGCCGTGCCGCTGTCGGTGAACTGCACCGTCAAGGTCCCGGATAGCGGAACCTGGGTGGAATTGGATACCGTGACATGCGCCGTGGCGGTACCCGCGAACCCCAAGAATCCCGGCTTGTCGAAGCTCGAAACCACCGCGGTAAGCTGCCCCTCCTGGAGAGGCGGGTTGTAGGTCTGCGCCGGAACGGGCGTCGGCGTGACGATCTGCGGCTCGGTCTGTTGAGCCTGGACGACAGCCGATGTGGTGGTGACCGGTGTCGAGACCCCCGCGAGCTGCACGTTGCCGCACCCAGAGGCCAGGATGCCCCCTGCCGCAGCCAGTACCGCCAGAGACGCCACGGACCGGCGTCGTATGGGGTGTAGGCGGACTTTGAGCGTCACGGTTTTCTCCAGCAATGAGGGGCTTTCCCCATTTATCGCCCGGAGGATGACGGCTTCGGTAAAGCCAAGGTTAGCTCGAAGGTAAGGCGAAACTAAATCAAGCCAGCGCCTGGCGAGTTCCCGGTCAGACTCGCGAGGAGACGGCCCGGCGGCGGCCCTTGGGCGCGGACTCGACACCGGCGGGCCGAGAATCCGCCTCCTGGATGAGCGGATGGTCCGCCAGCAAGGCGGCCACCAAAGTGACGGGATCCGCCGTGTGGAGCAGGTGGCGAGCCAGGGCAAGGTGTGCGTCGGCGCGCTTGCCGGCGAAGCCAACGAATTCCTCGAGAGCAGGGCCCCTGCGAACCTGAGGGGGCCGCGTCCTGACCACCGGTTCGACCGGGACCTGCTCGGGCGCGGGAGCCGCCGCCGGTCGCTGGCTCCCGATGACCGCCTCGATCCGAGCGTAGCTGCGCTCCTCCCGCGGCGACACCAGGGTGATCGAAGTCCCTCGCTTGCCCGCACGCCCCGTCCGGCCGCTACGGTGGACGTAGTGCTCGACGCTCTGCGGAACCTCGTAATTGATCACGTGACTGACGCCGGCGACGTCCAGCCCGCGGGCTGCCACCTCGGTCGCCACGAGGATCCGGATGCTCCCGGCGCGATAGGCCTCGAGCACCGCGAAGCGCTGCGCTTGATTCATGTCACCGTGCAGGCAGTCGGCCGAGAAGCCCGCCGCCTTGAGCTTGCGCGCCAACCAGGGAGTCTCGCTCTTGGTCTGGCAGAAGATGATGCAGGACTCGAGCCGCTCGCCCTTGAGCACCTCGATCAACGTCTCGAGCCGCTTCTCTGCGGTCGTGCGAACGGCCCGGTGGGTGATCTCGGTCGGCGTGCGCTCGGCCGGCTCCGCCTGGAGCCGCTTGGCTTCATGCATGTACTTGCGCGCCAGGGCCAGAATATCCTTGGGGAACGTGGCCGAGAACAAGAGCGTCTGCTTGCGGTTGCGAGCCGCATCGAGGATGAACTCGAGATCGTTCTTGAAGCCCATATCGAGCATCTCGTCCGCCTCATCCAGAACCACCGTCTTGATGTTGTCCAGCCGCAACACGCCGCGCTCCAGCAGATCGCGGACTCGTCCCGGAGTGCCGACCAGCAGGGCCGACCACTGCGCAGCCATCATGTGCTCCTTGATCGGGACCCCGCCGTAGACCGCCGAGACGAGCGTCAACCCCGCAGCGGCACGGTGGAGCTCGGACGCGACCTGGAGCGCGAGTTCACGCGTGGGGGCCATGATCAACGCCTGGCACTCCGGCCGGAGCGGATCGATCCGGTTGAGGATCGGGAGCCCGAACGCCAGGGTCTTGCCCGAACCGGTCTTGGCCTGGACCATCAGGTCGGTCCCCTCCATCACGGCCGGAATCGACAGGCGCTGTACCGGCGTCGGATGGGTGTAACCCATCTGGGTGAGCCCCTCAAGAAGCTCTTTGCGCAGATGAAAGGAACGAAAATCAGGCGTTTTTTCCAAGGTCATGCATTATCCGGAAGAAAGGGCGAGACAGCCGCAAAGTCGGCAACCGATACGGCTG